>CALLYA010000070.1 GCA_937875495.1 uncultured Verrucomicrobiota bacterium | reverse complement strand
AATCGGAATCGGAATCGGAATCGGAATCGATTCCTGTTCTGGTTGGCGCCTGACCCTCATGGAGCGCTCAAACTTTGCTGCCGAGTTTTTGTCAGCACAGCAACAATACGGTTGGGCTACCCGGTTTCTTGTGTCCGAATCCCATCCTGCGTTCTTTCGATTGCGACCCCGATCAGGCTTCGTTCTCAATCTTTTCGGATGGCCTCTGGCTGATCATTTTTCCAGCCGCTTCTGTTTGACTTTTCCCTTAAATTACGTTCTTAGCGTTGCGTAAGGGGGATCCCTGATGTATAGGGATCACCACTTTGGGAGGGGTCATGCTGGGTAGGTCTCACATCGGGTGAGCGCCCAAATTTACACACGATCCCTTTGCAGTCCTGTTGAAGGAGGCGCCGCCTCTGATTCGGGGGCGGAACAACGCAAGACTATGGTAGAACCTAAATCAAACCAACTCACCAACGATTTCCAGATCGAGGATCTGGATTATGACACCCTCGCCGGATTGTACGATCAGGCGATGCAAGACTTCACCGAAGGGAGCATTATCAAGGGCCGGATCCTAGAGATCCATCCCAACGAGGTGCTTGTCGACATCGGTTACAAATCTGAGGGTGTCGTCCCCGCGTCCGAATTCGAGGACCTTTCCGCGTTGCAGCCCGACCAGGAGATCGACGTCCTGCTCGAGCGGCTGGAAGACGAGGACGGAATGGTCATCGTTTCCTTCCAGAAGGCGGAACAGAAGAAGAACTGGGAGCGCATTCTCAACCTCTGCGAGGAAGGTGCGACGGTGCCCGGCAAGATCAAGGCCAAGGTCAAGGGCGGCCTGATCGTGGACATCGGCGTCGAGGCGTTCCTGCCCGGCTCTCAAGTCGACATCAGCCCGGTCCGGAATCTGGACCCGCTGATCGGCGAAGAGTACGATTTCAAAGTCATCAAGATCAACTACGATCGGCGCAACATCGTCCTCTCCCGCCGCGAGCTTCTCGAAGAGGAGCGGCGTGAGAAGCGGGCTCAGTTGCTTGCGAAGATTGAGCCGGGTCTGGTCTGCACGGGTATCGTCAAGAACATCACCGATTTTGGTGCCTTCGTGGACCTGGACGGCCTGGACGGGCTCTTGCACATCACCGATATGAGCTGGGGCCGGATCAATCATCCGGGGCAGATGGTATCGGTCGGTCAAGAGATCGAGGTCATGATCCTGGAGGTCAACCGCGAGCGCGAGCGTGTCTCCCTCGGCCTGAAGCAGCGTCAGCGGAATCCTTGGGAAGATGTCGAGGATCGCTATCCGATCGGCTCCCGTATCCGTGGGCGTGTGGTCAACTTGATGCCGTATGGTGCCTTTGTGGAGATCGAGGAAGGGATCGAGGGGCTTGTCCATGTATCCGAGCTGAGCTGGACCAAGCGGGTGAACAAGGCCTCCGAGGTCCTGAAGGAAGGCGATGTCGTCGATGCGGTGGTGCTGGGTATTCAGAAGAAGGAACAGCGCATATCGCTCGGTATTCGTCAGACCCAGCCGAATCCTTGGGATCTGGTTGCCGAGAAGTATCCGATCGGCTCCCGCGTCAGCGGCAGTGTTCAGAACCTGACCTCCTACGGCGCCTTTGTGGAGCTCGAGGAAGGGATCGACGGCATGATTCACGTCTCGGACATGTCCTGGACGCGCAAGGTCAATCACCCCTCCGAGATCGTCAAGAAGGGTGAAGAGGTCGAGGCGATGGTGCTCGAGATCAATCCTGAGCAGCAACGCATCAGCCTTGGCTTCAAGCAGCTGCAGACGGACCCGTGGGTGAACATTGAGCACCGGTACCGGGTCAACGACGTGGTGCACGGCAAGGTGACCAAGCTGACCTCCTTCGGCGCCTTTGTGGAGTTGGAAGACGGCATCGACGGGCTGGTCCACATCTCCCAGATCAGCAGTGACAGGGTGGAGCGGATCAAGGATGTCCTGCAGGTTGGTGAGGAGGTCGAGGCTCGGGTTGTCAAGATCGACCCGGACGAGCGCCGTATCGGTTTGAGCATCAAGGCGGTCGAGCAGGTCGAGGAAGAGATCCCGACTTACGAGGAGGTCGCTGAGACCCTCCGTCGCGGGGAAGACATCGTCACGATGCACGACGCCTTTGACCGCGCCTTCCAGGGGATTACCTTTGAAGAGGCGGAGAAGGGCAAGGCCGGTTCCGGTGGTGCCCAGGGCAAGGTCGAGGAGTTTGAGCCGGGTGCGTCGCGCAAGGAAGCCGCCGCCGCAGTCGAGCCTGAGGCAGTCGAGCCTGTCGCGGTCGAGCCTGAGGCGGTCGAGCCTGTCGCACCGGAAGCCTCTGACGAAGTTGCCGAAGAGGCATCTGAGGAGCCTTCCCCGGAGACCACCGAGGAATCGTCCGACGAGGCATCTGAGGACGAGACCAAGGAGTAATCGGATCGGGCGTGGAACAACGCCTTGCATTCAAAAGGCCGGCACCTATCGTGCCGGCCTTTTGGCTGTTCCTGTTTCGGATGTGCGGCCGCGGTGAGGGGTGGGGTTGGCCTGGGGGAGGAGTTATGTGCCGGGATTCGCGTGACAGCCGAGGTCGGGTTCGAGGAGCACGCGGTTTTACGGGTCGCCTATTGTGTTGGTACCGGGAGAACGCACGCGACTTACCCTGGCGCCGAAGCGTGGAGGATCCGTACCGGGTTTGGGTTTCTGAGATCATGCTGCAACAGACTCGAGTGGAGGCGGTGATCCCTTATTACGAGCGGTTTATCAGGTCGTTTCCGACGCTCGATGCACTTGCCTCGGCCACGCGTGAGGATGTTCTTCGTCACTGGCAGGGTCTGGGGTATTACCGGCGTGCGCATCTCCTGCACGAGGGTGTGCGATGGATGTTACGGGAGCGAGGGGGGCGCTATCCGCGTAGCCGGGATGAATGGCGACTGGTTCCGGGCGTTGGCGATTACACGGCTGGGGCGATGGCAAGCATCTGTTATGGGGAGCCGGTGGGGGCGGTCGACGGCAACGTCCGGCGGGTGTTCGCCCGCTGGTTTGCCTGGGAAACACCTCTCGATCGCGGACCGGGCATGGTCCGCCTGAGCAGGGCGGCGCGTCTCTTTGCGGGGTGGTCCGGCGATCCCGGCGCATGGAACCAGGCCGTGATGGAGTTGGGCGCAAGGGTCTGTGTGCCGGCGCGGCCGCGGTGTGGGGAGTGTCCCGTTCGAGTGTACTGTCGGGGGGAACGTTCGGGCAATCCGGCGGCCTTTTCACGAGTGCGAAAGCGGGCGCTGCCTGTCCGGCATGCCATGTGGGTTTGGGCGCCTCTGACCGAGGAGGGCTGGTGGGTCCGGCGGAGGTCGGTTTCGGGACTCTGGGCCGGATTGTGGGAGTTTCCCGGGACGCCGTGTGAGGAAGGGTGTGCGAAATGGAGCCTTGCCTGGTCACGGTTTCAGGGGGAGGCGGCTCCTCGGGCGACGGTTGCGGAAGTGAATATGGGCGAGGAATTCCAGCATCGATTGACCCATCGGGAATATGGCTTCCGGCCGGTCTTTTTGCGGCTGACGGGGGCACCGCGGGTCGAGGCGGGGGCGGCCACCCGGCTGGTGGGTGACGAAGAGCTGATGGCGCTTCCGATGTCGGTTCCGCAGCAGCGGATACGGGCTTGGGCGCGGGTCTGCGCCGAGGCATCGACCGCCTGACGGACTCGGGTCAGCGGGGGGCGTCCGGGGACCATGGGTGGCAGCGTCTGCGGACCGCGAGCAGCGGGCGTCGGTCACGGCTGGTCGTGGTCGAACAACTTGCGCAGCAGGTCCCGGGCTTGATCGAGGGCCTGATCTTCGTCGGCGGCCTCGGACTCCGGGGTGATTTCACGGCAGGCCGCTTCGGGCAGCTCGGCGAGAAAGGGGGAGGGGAGGCAGCGGAGGGTCTTGCCGAACTTCCTGCGCTGTTCTGCGCGGCTGATGCAGAGGCTCTGCTGGGCCCGCGTGATCCCGACGTAGAAGAGGCGACGCTCCTCGTCCAGGGTACCCTCCTCCTTGCTGCGTTGATGCGGGATGAGGCCGTCCTCGGCGCCGACCAGGTACATGTGGGGGTATTCGAGCCCCTTGCAGGAGTGGAGGGTGATCAGGGTGACCCCTTGGCCGTCCTTGGTCTGATCCTTGACGCGGTCCTGATCGGAGGCGAGGGCCTGGTCCTCGAGGTAGTCTGCGAGGCTCGCCTTGGGGTGATCTTGGTGAAACCGGTCGAGGGTGGAGAGCAATTCCTGGATGTTGGAGTTGCGCTGCATTCGTTCGTCCGGGTCTTTGTATTGGCGCAGGAGGTGATCGCGATAGCCGATTTCATCCAGGAACCGATGGAAGCGGTTGCTGGTGGGTTGGGGGCCCAGGTCGGCCGCTGCGTTGAGAACGGCCCGGTGGAATGTTGTTGCGGCTTGCTGGGCGGAGGTCGGGAGGGCGGTCACGGTGTGGGCCTTGCCGAGCCGGGCGAACAGGGAGGGTTCCTGAGGGAGGGCTTCGTCGAGGGTTTCCAGGCGTTTGGGACCGATCCCGCGCGGTGGTTGATTGAGGATTCGGAGGAGGCTGCCTTCGTCGTCGGGGTTGACCAATAGCTTCATGAAGGCGAGGAGGTCGCGCACCTCCTTGCGGTCATAGAACTCCTGGCCGCCGATGACCTGGTAGGGGACCCTGCGGGAGCGCAGCTCGGTCTCCAGTGCGCGTGATTGGCCGTTGGTTCTGTAAGCGATGGCGAAGTCCTCGTACCTCAAGCGCTCGAGCGCCTTGCGGGCGAACAGGTCTTCTGCGATCCAGCGTGCCTCGGCGCAATCGTCGGGCAGGGCGATCAGCCGGATGAGATCTCCGCCCCCGAGGGCGGACCAGAGTTTCTTGGGATGCCGGTTGCGGTTGTTGGAGATGACGGCGTTGGCGGCGTCGAGGATGGTCTGAGTGGATCGGTAGTTCTGTTCCAGGCGGATGATGGTTGCACCGGGGAAATGTCGATCGAAATCGAGGATGTTGTTCAGGTCTGCGCCGCGCCAGCCGTAAATGCTCTGATCGTCGTCACCGACGACGCAGATATTTCGATCGGGACCGGCGAGGGCCTGGATCAATTGAAATTGGGGTTGATTGGTATCCTGGTATTCGTCGACGAGGATGTAGCGGTACTGCTCGTTGATCTTGGCACGGAGCTCGGGATGCCCTTGCAGGAGCTGGACGGCCAGCAGGATGATGTCGTCAAAATCGACGTTGTTGCAGCTCCGCAGCCGTTTGTTGTAGGCGTATACGAGATCGGCGAGGGGATCGACGCCCGGCTCGGGCAGGGGGCGCATGAGGGCGGCGGACTTGAGGTTGCTGACGGCGCTGAGGAGCGCGAAGGCATCGGAGAAGCGTTCCTGGACGTTTCGCGGGGCGAGTTGGAGGGCGACCTGGATATGGGCTGTCTGTTCGCGCTGGTCGCAGATGGTGAAATCGCGTCGCAGGCCGGCCTCCTTGGGCCAGCGCCGGAGGACGCGCAGGCAAAATCTATGGAAGGTCCCGGCGAGCAAGCGTTTGGCGACATCCTCCCCGAGGATGGAGCGGAGTCGCTCTTTCATTTCAGCCCCGGCTTTATTGGTGAAGGTCAGGGCGAGGATGGCTTCGGGTGGGACGTTGTGGTGGCGCACCAGGTTGGCGATGCGGTGGGTGATGGTACGGGTCTTGCCGGTGCCGGCGCCGGCGAGGATCAGGACGGGCCCGTGGATGGTATCGACGGCTTTTTGTTGGTGAGGATTGAGGGCCATGGTGAGCGGACCATACGTTGGTGAAAGAAATGGATCAAGAATGGCGGGGAACGGGTTGACACGTCCATTGGACCTCTCTATAGTGGGTTCACTGTTTGAGACCGGCCTCCTGCCGGCTCGGCATAAGTGGGCGATTAGCTCAGTTTGGCTAGAGCACTTGCTCGACACGCAAGGGGTCACTGGTTCAAGTCCAGTATCGCCCACCACTTGACCCCCTCCGGTGTGAGGAATATGAAGGCGATTAGATTTGAGGAGACGGCAAATTTGACGGCGAGACTCACGGCAACCCGCTAAGGGATGCTTGGGTCCGTTTTCCGCGTTGGAATGTCGAAAGCAATTTGCTCCTCACGCCTACGGTCACACGGTCCCGAATCCCTTGTGGTGTTTTGCCGGTACGATCACGTGATGCGTATCTCTCGATATGAACAGAGGTGTACCGATGGCAACGGTTGGCAAAGGGCGGAAGACAATTGAGGACCGTGAGCAGATGTCTGCGTTGGACCGTCTGCGGCACAGTGCGGCGCATGTAATGGCTGCTGCGGTGTGCAGGCTGTATGACGGTGTTCAACTCGATATCGGACCGGCGACGGAAGACGGTTTCTATTATGACTTCGGCTTGGACCAGACGTTTTCTCCGGAGGACCTGGAGAAGATCGAGGCTGAGATGGCCCGAATCATTGGTGAGGACCAGCCGTTTGAGCGTTCGGTACTGAGCCGCCAGGAGGCGGAAGCGGTATTGAAGGAGAAGGGCCAGGGCTACAAGCTCGATCGCCTGCGTGACATTCCTGAGGACGAGCCGGTCACGATCTATCGCAACGGCGACTTCATGGACCTCTGTGCGGGGCCGCATGTAGAGCGCACGGGTGCGATCAAGGCGTTCAAGCTGCTATCGGTAGCCGGCTCCTATTTCCGCGGCGACGAAAAGAACCCGATGCTGCAGCGGATTTATGGGACAGCTTTCCCCTCCAAGGGTGAGTTGAAGCAGTATTTGGAGCGGATTGAGGAGGCGAAGCGGCGCGACCATAGAAAGCTCGGGCGTGAGTTGGAGCTGTTCATGTTCAGTCCGCGGGTCGGCTCCGGCCTTCCGCTCTGGCTCCCCAAGGGTGCGATTTTGCGTCAGACGCTCGAGGATTTCCTGAAGCAGGAGCAGACAAAGCGTGGGTATTTACCGGTTGTGACGCCGCATCTGGCCAAGATCGATCTCTATGAGCGGTCGGGGCATTGGGGGCATTATCAGGACAGCATGTACGCTCCGATTCAGGTGGATGACGAGCAATACATCCTGCGGCCGATGAACTGTCCGCACCACATTGAGATTTACAACAGCAAGCCTCGGAGCTATCGGGACCTGCCGGTGCGTCTTGCCGAGTTCGGCATGGTGTATCGGTACGAGCAGAGTGGTGAGCTTTCCGGTCTGACCCGGGTACGCGGGTTCACGATTGACGACGCGCACATCTTCCTGCTGCCGGAGCAGCTCAAGGAGGAGTTCAAGGCGGTGATCGATCTGATCCTGCATGTCTTCCACACGCTCGGCTTTGACCAGTACCAGGCGCGGCTGAGCCTGCGCGACCCGGAGGACAAGGTTAAGTACGTCGGTTCGGACGAGGTCTGGGACCGCGCGGAGACGGCCATTCGCGAGGCGGTGCAGGAGAAGGGGCTGGATGCCGAGATCGGGGTTGGAGAGGCGGCGTTCTACGGGCCGAAGCTGGACTTCATGGTCGCGGACGCCTTGGGTCGGCAGTGGCAGCTCGGCACGGTCCAGGTCGACTACAACCTGCCGGAGCGGTTTGAGTTGGAGTACATCGGCGACGATGGACAGCGGCATCGTCCGGTCATGTTGCATCGTGCGCCCTTTGGCAGTATTGATCGGTTGACAGCGGTCTTGATCGAGAACTTCGCGGGCGCCTTTCCGCTCTGGTTATCGCCGGAGCAGGTGCGTGTGATTCCGATCACGAAGGATCAGCATGCCTTTGCCTCCGAGGTTGAAGCGGAGTTGCAGGCGGCGGGGATTCGCGTGACGGTGGATGCACGCAACGAAAAGATGGGCGCGAAGATTCGCGAGGCGCGGCTCCAGCGGATTCCGTATATGGCGGTGATTGGAGCGCGAGAGGTTGAAGCCGGTGCGGTAGCGGTGCGCAGCCGTGCGGGCGACGAAGGAGCGATGGAATTGAAGGCGTTTGCGGATCGATTGAAGGTTGAGATTGAGCAGCGATTGATGTCCTGATTAAGATCCTTGAACGTCCCGAGAGAGCGAAGGAAGGGGTTGGGCCTGAGCAACAGGGTCCGCCCCGGGCGCATACGAGTAAGAATCAACAAAACAGTATCCTAGGAGGTATTCCATTAAAAGACCCCCAAGACGCGATATGACGCGGATCAACCACCGTATCCGTGTTCGGGAAGTACGCACCATCGATGCGGATGGCAAGCAGCTGGGCGTTCTTCCGACGCGGGAGGCGCTGGCGTTGGCGCGCAAGCAGAACTTGGACCTGGTTGAAGTGGCGGCCACGGCGAAGCCGCCGGTCTGCAAGATCATGGATTACGGCAAGTTCCGTTACGAGCAGACGAAGAAGACAAAGGAAGCCCGGAAGAATCAGACTGCAACCCGGGTCAAGGAAATCAAGTTCCACGCCAACATCGACGAGCACGATTACCAGACGAAGCTGAAGAAGGCGCAGGATTTTCTATCCGGCGCGGTCAAGGTCAAATGCAACCTGCTTCTGCGGGGTCGTGAGCGTGCGCACTCGGATATCGGTATGGCGTTGATGCAGCGTTTCATGAACGACTTGACCGACGTCGCGATTGCGGAGATGCGTCCCAAGATGATCGGGCGTTCGATCCACATGATGCTGGGTCCGATCGTGGGCAAGCCGAAGAGTGAGAAGCCGGAGCGCAACGAGGCGCAAGAGGCAGAGGTGAGTGAGTCGGCAGAGGCTGGGAGTGAAGCGGGGACCAGGAGCGGTCCTGCCGCCTTGAACTACCGCCAGCCGCGCGCGCTGACCAACGCGCCGAAAAGGCCATCTGCGCCGTCGGAGTAAGTTCCGTAGCTGGAGGCCGTCCGAAAACCCCTTGGACGACAACGAAAGGTCTCCGGGGCCGGATGGGGAGGACTCCCGCAGAGAACGCAGAGGGCGCAGAGGTGCTTGAGAGGGGGAAATGGAGCTACATCGGAACAGTTTTCAGCAACTGCCTTGGTCTGCTGAAACGGTATATCTAAAAAATTTCCCAAAAAGGTAAGTCGCAGAGCGGGGAACCTACCCACCCCCATAGGTAGGTCGAAAACGCCACCGCGTCCTCTGCGGGAGGCTCTCCGGATCCGGATGGGAAAGCCTGGTTGGGAAAGCGGATACCTTTTCGGACGACCTCTAGCTGATGGACAGGGCGGGACGTCCTGTCCTGGGTACGGACGACTTCGGAAAGCGTCTTCGAACACGTGCGAGACCTTCGGGAAATTTTTCTTTAGGAAGATTCTCGAGGGAGGGGGAGTTATTTTTTGTTTTCATGCCGCCTTTGGGTGGGGAGACACGACGGGGCCGCTTTGGCGGAAAGGCCGTGTGTTGGGCCTGGACCTGGTCGAAGAGCGAACGGCCGCGGCGATTGAAAGTAGTTCTGAACGAGGGGGGGGCGCGCTGGACTTTCGCTTGAAATGCGCTAAGGTGCCTCCCTTCATAACGAGGCGGATTGCGCCTTGAGCCATCCTGGAGGAACCCATGCCAAAGCTAAAGACCCGCAAGTCAGTCGCGAAGCGGTTTAAAGTAACCGCCAAGGGCAAAGTGGTCCGGAACCATTGCGGCCATGCCCATATTCTTACGAAGAAGAGCCAGTCGCGGAAGCGCCGGTTGCGCAAGAGCACCGTTGCCTCCCCGGCGGATGCCAGCAACCTGAAGCAGATGCTTCCCTATCTTTGAGCCGATGTTGTCCGGGCGGTCCGGGGTAGGTCCCTCATCGAAATTGTGAGGAGACACCGTACGGCAGGGGCACCGGAAGCGGATCGTCAACGAGGAGAATTGAGTCATGCCTAGAGCAACCAATGCACCAGCATCCAGACAGCGCAGGAAGCGCCGCCTGGAGCAAGCGAAGGGTTTTCGCGGAGGCCGCAGCAAACTCTTCCGCACAGCGACCGAGAGCGTCAACAAGGCGCTCGGTTACGCTTATCGCGATCGTCGTCAAAAGAAGCGCGACATGCGTGGACTCTGGATCGTTCGGATCAATGTCGGCGCACGAATGAGCGGTCTGTCCTACAACCAATTCATGCGTGGCCTGAAGGCCGCCGACATTGAATTGAATCGGAAGATGCTCGCGGACCTCGCAGTGGAAGACCCCAAGGCCTTTGCCGAGTTGGTCGAGACTGCCAAGAAGGCGATTGCCTGATTTCACTTGCTTGGATCCTGTCCCAGCGGGGCGCCTTTCACCACGTCTGAGGAATCCTGTTCTCTCTCTCGAAGGTTGGGTGGCCGGCCCGGCTTCAGGAGGAGGATGGACGTGGGGAATTCATTCATCGAAGAGCTCGATTCGCTGAGGCGTGAGGCGTTGGCAGCCCTGCTGACGGTGGAAGACGCCGCCGCGCTGGAGGCGGTGCGGATTGAATATCTGGGGCGAAACGGCCGCATGGTCTCCGTCATGAGTCGTCTGGGCGCCCTCCCTAAGGAGGAGCGCCCGGAGGCCGGTCAGCAGGCCAATCGCGTCAAGAACGAGATTCAGCAGGGATTCCAGGCGCGCCTGGAGGAATTCAGCCGCCCGGCCGCCTCTACCGAGGCGCAATGGGACCCTTCGCTCCCCGGCCGAAGCCGGCCGCTTGGAGCGCTGCACCCCATCCGGCAGGTTGCCGATCGCATCACGGAAATCCTCAGCCGCATGGGCTTTGCCGTTGCAGACGGGCCGGACATTGAGACGGTTGAGAATAACTTTGATGCTCTGAACACACCGGCTGACCATCCCTCACGGGATCCCCTCGACACGTTTTACCTCCCCGAGGGAACGCTGTTGCGGACCCAGACGAGCCCAGTCCAAATCCGCACGATGTTGGCCCATCGGCCGCCCGTACGAATCATCGCCCCCGGGCGCTGTTATCGGCGGGATACGCCTGACGCGACCCACAGTGCGACCTTTCACCAGGTCGAGGGACTCTATGTGGATCACGACGTCTCCATGGCCGATCTGAAGGGGACGATTGCGCAACTGGCGCGTGAGTTGATGGGGCCGAGGGTACAGATCCGTTTCCGGCCGCATTTCTTCCCCTTTACCGAGCCCAGCGTGGAATGTGATTTCTCCTGCACGGTCTGTGGCGGCACTGGGTGCCGGGTCTGCAAATACTCCGGCTGGTTGGAGATCGCCGGGGCCGGTATGGTTGATCCCAGGGTGTTTCAGAAGGTGGGCTACGATCCGGAAGAGTTTACCGGTTTCGCCTTCGGGATGGGGATCGAGCGGATCGCTATGATCCTTCACGGGATAGACGACATCCGTCTCCTCTACGAAAACGACGCAAGATTCATCGACCAATTCCGGATGCGATTCCATGAAAATCTCCATTGACTGGCTCCGCCAATACATTGAGGTCGATTCCGACATTGCAAAGGTCTCTGACGTCCTGACGATGATCGGGATTGAAGTCGAAGCGCGGCATGCGCTGATGCCGAAGGTCCGGGGTGTGGTCGTCGGCAAGCTGGTCCGGAT
>CALLYA010000069.1 GCA_937875495.1 uncultured Verrucomicrobiota bacterium | reverse complement strand
CGATCTCTGCGGGATACCTCCCCATCCGGATCCGGAGACCTTTTCGGATAGCCTCAAGCAAGCTCGATCGGGCCACCGGCGAGGCCTTCCCGGATTACGGCATCAGAACAATCTTGCCGCGCGCGGGTTGTTCCATGATCCAATGATGCGCCTTCGGCGCCTGGTCCAACGGCAGCTCACAGGCTACGATTGGATTCAACACCCCACGCTCAAAGCCCGCCCCCAACGCGGCATGGATCCTCCCCAGCTCCTCCGGGCTTGCGTGCATAAGGGTCATACCGAGGACCGACGCGTCACGCCCCATCAGGTCCCGCGGGTTGATCTCCACCCGGCCTCGATTCCCCACCACGACCACGCGCCCCCCGCGCGCGAGCGCCGTGAGGTCACGATCGAGATTGACGTTGGCCAGCATCTCCAGAATCACGTCGAACCCACTCTGGCCCAGCTGACCCAAAAGTTCATCCATATGCTCTGGTGCGTGGTGGTCGACCGCGGCATGCGCACCCGCCGAACAGGCGATGAGGCGGCCTTCTTCCGTCCCCGCCGTGGCAAACACACGCATACCCACAGCCGCTGCCAGCTGCACCGCCGCCAACCCCACTCCACCGCTCGCGCCGTGCACCAGGACGACGTCACCCGGTTTTGCCGCACCACGGATAAAGAGCGCACGGTAGGCTGTGCCATACGGCACGCCAATGCCCGCACCCTGCGCAAACGAGAGCGATTTCGGCAGAGGATGAACCTGGCCCTCCAAACAGCACACCTGCTCCGCGTAAGTTCCGCTCAATGAACCGGCAATGTAGACCCGATCCCCCGGCCGAAGCTGGGTGACACCCTTGCCCACCGCCGATACAATCCCGGCCCCGTCCAGGCCGGGGGTGTAGGGCAACTTCGGAGCATAGCCCTGTGCACCGGACCGGATATAGGTGTCCACCGGGTTGACCCCAACCGCCTCGAGATCAATCACGAGTTCCCCCGCCCCAGGCGTCGGTGAAGGCAATTCCTCAATGCGCATGACTTCCGGTTTGCCGGTTTCCCTTACCAGGATTGCTCTCACTGGAACCTCCTACTTCCTCTTTGCCCAACGACGTGAAACAGACTGGAGACGGCCTGATCAGCCATTCTCAAGCGCTGCTTGTAATTGCGGCATCGCAGCATGCATCGCCTCGTATCCAGCCGCAATCGCTTCGTCCGCGCGATCGAATTCGAGGGTCCCAATCGCGGAGACATCCGGCCGGATCAGCAGGTCTGCCGGGTGAATCTTCAACAGAAAATCCCCCAGCGTGTCCTCCATGATGCGGAATGAATTGGCCAGTACATCGATCATGTTGGGGATCGGCGCAGGCGCCAACCACTTCTTGATCGGCCCCAACTGCTCCGGGTTCACCGAGGTCAACGCCTCCTTGATACGATCGATCCAGCGCTGCCGCGTCTCCGACCGCAGATCGGTTTGGATTTCACGCAGCCGATCGAGATAGTTGGTGGGAATCGATTTCTCGGCCTTCTCCAGCCTGCCAAAGGTTACCTCAACCCCAACCACAAACTTTGCACCCATGTCTCGGACCTCATCCACCGGTACCGGATTGACCAAGCCACCGTCGATCAGAACGTCCGGCTCGATATAGACCGGATTGAAGATGCCGGGGATCGAGATGCTGGCACGCACCGCTTGCGCGAGATTGCCCTCCCGAAAAATATACGGCTTGCCGGTCAGCAGGTTCGTCGCAATACACCGAAACGGGCAGTCGAGGTCCTCAATCCTTCGCGTCAGAAACTGATCCTCCAGGGTTTCTACAATCCGGTGCCCGTCGATCAGCCCACTCCTGGGCATGTTCAGCTCCAGGAAGTAAAAAAGAATGTTGCGCCGATCCAGCTTGAGGAATTCCTCCTTCAACGAAGTCAGATTACCAGACCCATAGACCGCCCCGACCAGGGCGCCCATGCTGGTGCCGGCAATCCAAGCAGGCCGGAGGCCCTCCTCTTCAAGGGCCTCCAGAACACCGATGTGCGCCAAGCCCCGGGCAGCACCACTGCCCAACGCGATTCCAAATGGTTTCATCTTTGTTGCTTTGAAGCGCTACATGATTTTCCACAAAACCGCAGACCCATCCGCCTTCAGACGAGCCTGTTCCAACAGATCTGCACTGACCAGGACATGCCCCGAATCCGGCGGTGTGATCCCCTCCGGCAGTGCCGCCAGGCGGACGTGCGCCGATCGCAGCACACCGTGGAATCGACCGGGATGCGACAGGAAGATGATGTCCCCCGCCTCCGCGGCCAGGACCTCGGCAGCGTCCGCTGGGACGACGACCTGCTCGTTGGGCAGATCGGCCAGCTGGAGCTTGAGCTCCAACTTACCACCTGGACGCTCATTGATCGGTGAACCCTTGTACAGTTCCTTGAATTCGCGCTCAGGCCCCCAGACCAACCCTGCCGTATTTTCAGACGCATCGTGCTGGGTCAGCAGCGAGGTCACAATCCCGATCACAAAACAGACGACCGTCCCGAAGAGCGCACGGAAGTAATTCTCACCACCCTCGGCAATGCCCATGCGGCACCACTCCATCACCTGCGGCTTCCAGATGGAGATGCCGACCAGGGCCACGCCGCCCACCATCGTGGTGATCGCCGCCTTGGCGGTGAACCGGCGCCAGAAGGCCGCAAGCAGGATCGGAACCACCAACGGCGGCGTGATCGCCGCCGTAAACGCGCCGTGCGCGACATAGATCGACTTGAACTTCATATAAATCGGTACGATCGAGACGCCCACAATCGCCGCGCCGATCGAGATCCAACGCGCCATCAAGAGGTAGTGCTTATCCGACTTGTTCTTCACCCAAAAGCGGCGGTAGATGTCGTTGATCGACACAGCAGCCACCGCGTTGATCAACGTGTCCGCCGTCGACATCAACGCCGCCGTCAGCGCGGCGAGGATCAGACCGAAGAAGCCGGGGGTATGCACCACCGTGTTGGCCACGGTGATGAAGATGTGTTTCGGGTCGACATCCGTCGGGAGCAGCCCGGCTTCCACCATGGCACGCCCGATCCAGCCGGCGCTCGAAACGCAGATGGTCGCCAACGGCATCAGAATGAAGAGCGTCACAGTGAACGCCTTGCGCGCGTCCTTCGCGGTCCGCGCCGAAAGGAAGCGCAGGATCAAACCCTGATGCATGAACCAAAACGCGGCGGAGTTGGCGATCCCGTCCTGCCAAAAGATGCCGAGCGAATTGAAGTTCCCCGGCTCCTGCAGCTTGTAGATCGGCACCCGCCACATCGGCGGCAGGTTCGCCCAGAACCCCTGATCGTGCATGTGCAAGAAGCGGATACCGAACCCAAACAGCGCCAGGCCCATGAAGAGCAATAACACCCCCTGGATCAGGTCCGTCACAATGACCGAGGTCTGCCCGCCCGCAACGACGTAAATCGAAGTGACCCCCGCAATCAGTATCACCAGATGGATCGTCGAAAACCAGGGCCAGATCGCCTGCAGGTGGGGCAATAAAATCGGCTCCAAGGCGACGCCGAGCGTGTAGAGGTTGATCCCGATGTAGCCCACCATGTAGAGCAGCAACACGCCACTGGCCACCGCACGGCACCGGGCATTGAAACGCCGCTCGAAATACTCCGGGACCGACATCACGCCGGAGTAGTAGATGATGGGGAACCAGCCGAATGCCCAGAATCCATACCAGATCCAGTCGTTCACATACGACATGGAGGATGACATTCCATAGTTGAACCCGGCGGTCGCATACTTGATGAAGCTGTAGGAGCCGACCGTCGTCGCCACACAGGAAAAGGCGATCAGCCAAGCACCGAACCGCTGGCCGGCCATAAAAAAGTCTTTGGTGCTGCGCGTGAAACCACCCATCGCGGTGCCCGCGAGGATGATCAGCGTGAAGTATACGAGGACGACCCCCGTATCCAAGGGACTGATGGTAATGGCTATATTCATGATGGAGGGCTTAGAAGTTTACGGCGACAAATTGCATGTATCCCAAGACCAATAGGTGGCTGAGATAAACGGCGATTCCCCAGTATGTCATGATGCGATGTTCACGGTTGCTCCAGTTGAGCGCTCCGACATACGCCGGCAGGAGAAACCCCGCAGCGGAGATGATCCCGCCCAACCCGAACAATACCAGAAACCCCATATGTGCCGATTGCAGATCAGTCATATCCCATTTCCCAACGTTTGAATTGGTATCCAGAAATCCCGCCCACCATGCCAAGCCATTCGCTATGACGCAATCCAGAAAAAATGAGGGGAATCGGGATCGATGCAATGCGAGCCTCCCGCAGAGGGCGCGGTGGCGTTGTCGACTTGGCCATGAGGATGGGTGGGGTCAATGCGCTGTTGGGCTGGGAAACGGACACGTTCCCGTACACGAGGATGCGAACGGGGCGAGACACGAGAGGTTGGGAGAGCGAGTACGAGATAGGAGGAGGACGGAGGCCAACACGAGGGCACAGGCGACTCGCAGCAGCTCGGTTCCAATCGCCTTTTCGGACGGGCTCTGGTGATTGCCCAGCCTCAACCCTTCAATCGTTTTCAGATGGATTGTCCCGAACCGCATCTTTACACTCAGGCTTCAGTCCACTGGGTCCACTGGGGCCACTGGGGCCACCCACCTCTCTTCCTCAGGCTTCCGCCCGACCTCCCTGGAGTCATCATGAATTCGACTCGTCTCCATACCCGCCTTTGCATCATCTCCGCAGCACTCTGCCTTGCCTGGACGGCCGGTTCAGCCGCGGACGCGGTCTTTCCGGGCGAGCACTGGATCCAGCGCTCGCCCACGGAAGCAGGTCTGAACCTCGACACCCTTCGGATGCTCGCCGATACCGCCGGCGGCCACGGATTCCTGGTGCGCGACGGCGTTCAGGTCTTCCATTGGGGTGATCCATCCAAACGCATCGATCTCGCCTCCGCCGCGAAACCGTTCTACTCGTTCTTCCTCATCAAGGCAGTCGAAGAGGGCAAGATCGGCGGATTCGACGATCGCATGGCCGCCTGGGAACCACGCCTCAACCTTCTCAATCCAGAGCTCGGCCACCCGGACCGCCGGATGACCTGGCGCCAGGCGGCCTATCAGACCACGGGTTACGGAATGCGAGAGGCCCCCGGCGAAGCCTTCGCCTACAACGACTGGCAGATGGCGCTCTTCTTCGACACCCTCTTCCTCAAGGCCTACCAATCAAACCACGCCAACCTCGACCACGATCTCTTCCACCCTGGCCTGACCGATCGCATTCAGTGCGAGGACAACCCCACCATGCTCGCGTTCGGTCCGAACGACCGCCCCGGCCGGATCGCCATCTCCGTTCGTGACCTCGCACGCTTCGGCCTTCTCTTTCTACATGAAGGTGAATGGAACGGCCACCGGATCATCTCAAAAGAACACGCGCGCATGGCCGTCAGCTCACCACTCCCCGGCGACTTCCCCCGCGCGGGAATCGAACCGGCGGCGATGCTGCCCGACCAACGCACGATGGGCTCCAGAGCCATCCCCGACAATCAGACCGATCATATGGGATCCTACAGCTGGCTCTGGTGGACCAATGGCATTGACCGGGAGGGAAACCGGCACTGGCCCGACGCGCCGATCAATGCCTACGGCGCTTTCGGCCATGGCGGCCAGCGCGCCCTCGTCGTCTTGCCAGATCTCCAAATCGTCCTATGCTGGAACGACACGCGCATTCAAGGCCGAGAGGCCGAAAACAAAATCCTGAAACTCCTCCTCAATTCCCTCTCCGGCCGCCCCTGACAAACCAACGGTGCCCGCCGGGTAAGGAGCTTTTCTATGGCGACCCTGGACCTTCCGCTCGATCAGCTGAAGCAATACAACGGCCGAAACCCGAGGCCGGCCGATTTCGATGCCTATTGGGAGCGCGCCCTGAGGGAATTGCAATCGACCGAAGCCCCGCCCGAGATCGTTCCGGCCGCTTTTCAGGCACCCGGCGCCGACTGCATGCACCTCTTCTTTACCGGCACCGGCGGCGCCCGCGTGCACGCCAAATTCGCACGCCCCAAGGGCTGCTCCCCCGATCATCCATGCCCCGCCCTTCTCTGGTTTCATGGGTACACCGGCAACTCCGGCGATTGGCTCTCACTCCTCGGCTGGGTCGCCATGGGCTTCGCCGTCGCAGCGCTCGATTGCCGCGGCCAAGGCGGCCTCAGCGAGGACAACCTCCAGGTCAAAGGGACCACCCGCAGCGGGCATATCATCCGCGGAATCCAGGACGATCCCGATAAGCTCTACTTCCGCAATGTCTTCCTGGATACGGCACAGCTCGCACACATCGTCATGCAGATGCCGGAGATCGACACCGATCGCGTCGGTGCCGGCGGTGGCTCGCAGGGTGGCGCCCTGAGCCTGGCATGCGCAGCCCTCGAACCGCGGATCCGCCGCGTCGCCCCCGCATTCCCCTTCCTCTGCGATTACCAACGCGTCTGGGAGATGGACCTGGCCAAGGATGCCTATGGCGAACTGACAGAGTTCTTCCGGCTCCACGATCCAACCCATGCCCAGGCATCACTCTGGTTCACAAGCCTCGGCTATATCGATGTTCAATTCCTCGCCCCACGGATCCGCGGCGAGGTCCTGATGGCTGTCGGCATGATGGATCAGACCTGCCCGCCCAGCTCACAATTCGCCGCCTACAACAAGCTCACCGCACCCAAGCAGCTCGTCATCTATCCCGATTTTGCTCACGAGGCGCTGCCCGGGTTCCTCGACCGCATCGCCCAGTTCATGCTCGGCATGGGCGAGGCCGCCTGCGACTAAAACCGCCACACGCCAGACCGGACAACCACCCCATGCCCCTGCCACACACCCACGCGATCCTCCACGCCGCCGCGTTCGCCGCGCACAAACATCGCAATCAACGGCGCAAGGATGTCGCCGCAACACCCTACATCAACCATCCGCTCACCGTCGCGCTCCTCTTGTCCGAATGCGGCGGAGTCGAAGACGTCGCCACCCTCCAGGCCGCCCTCCTGCACGATGTCCTCGAAGATACCGATACCCAACCCGCCGAGATCGAAGCCGGTTTCGGAGCAGACGTCCTCCGACTCGTGCTCGAGGTCACCGACGACAAATCCCTGCCCAAACAAAAGCGCAAAGAGCTCCAAATCGAACACGCAGCAACGCTCTCCCCACAAGCGCGCCTCATCAAGCTGGCAGACAAGATCGCCAACGTGAGCGATATTGGCCACTCCCCGCCCCTGCAATGGTCCACGGAGCGACAGCGGGCGTACGTCGATTGGGCACGCAGCGTGATCGCCGCCATTCGTGGGAGCAACCCCGCACTCGAGACACGCTTCGACGAGGCATGCGCGAAGGCGCTGCGCGCCCTTTCAGACCAAGCCTCGTAGCCACAGCCCGCCCGAAAAGGCGCGCTCCTTCAGGCGTCGCCCCCAGGAAATGATTGCCGATCCGTCAGATCCGTCAGATCCGTCCAATCCGTCCAATCCGTCCAATCCGTCCGATCCGTCCGATCCGTCCGATCCGTCCCGTCGCAGCAGACTATTTCAAATCGTCCGCAAGCGGTCGGACCACCATGTTGCGGAATTTCACCACCGTCCCCGGGTGGTGGTTCTGAAAGGCGAAGAGCCCCTCGTAAAACTTCTCCCGCTCGCCCACGAAATGATCCACCACCACCTGGTCGTTCAGCTTGATCACCATGTGGTCGCCCACCGCGATGATCGACATCTTGAACCAGAAATCCGGATCGTCCTTTTCATGGTCAAACCCGAGCACCCGCTGGATGTCCGCATCCCATAACGTCGGCTCCGGATAGAACGTCCCGCTGCGCTTCGGATCCCCGCTGCCGTTGTTGATCTGCGCCTCGAATCCGGCCGGCCAGTTGCGGTAGATCCCGTTGGCAGCGTCGTAGTTGCGCGCCTTCGGACACCGGTAGTACCAACCGCTGTTGCCCGTGGCGCTGATCATGATCTCCGAGTGCGCCTCGAAGTTGCGATACGGCCGCTTGATGTAAAAGAGATGACTGCTGTCCTTCTCCGAAAAGCCCTGAAACACACCGCCCGGCTGGACCGTCCAATGACTGCGGTATTCAGGCCCGCCGGACACCTCGAAGTCCTCCCCCCAATTCAGGCTCTCGCCATCAAAGAGCACGTCAAACCCAGCCTCCATCCGCTCATGCCCGGGCGTGAGCGTGGCCTCCGCCTCGCCGAGCGCCCACGCGATCCCTCCGAGCAGATGCTTCTGAAACGCCGGCGCATCCCAAACTTCGTGGTCATGCCCCAGACCGGTGTAAAAAACCCGCCCCTTCCCATACATCCTGCTCCAGGCCAACGCGTAGTCGTTGTCTTCCCGATTGCCCTTACCCTTGAAGGAGTCACTGCTCAGACTCATGATCACATGGAGGTCCGAACGGGAGTAGTTCTTGAAGGTGTATATCTCGTCCTTGATCAGCCAGGGCGATGGGGCGTTCTGCGCCGCCGGATGCGAGGGGTCTTCGATCACGATCTTGACCTCCTCGTGCCACGGATGCGCGATGAATGAGCCACCGAGCATCTCGTAATACGGCGCCCAGTCCTTGTAGGTATCGGTCGCCGCATGGATCCCAATGAACGCGGTGCCGCCGCGAACCGCCTCGATCAAGGCCTCGCGATCGGCCTCCGATAGCGGGAACTGGCCCAGGTCCCCGGTCGTGTTGGAGAAGCAGACCGCATCGAACCGTTTCAGGTCCTCCGCATTGATCAAATCGGTCTTGTCGGAGCAGACGACCTCGAACAACCCACTCTGTTTCGCCAGCTTCTGAATCACCGGGACCGAGTATTCACAAGCCGAATGGTGAAACCCAGCCGTGGTCGTGATGTAGAGCACCTTGGGCAGGTCCGCCTCTTCTGCGGCCCCCAGAGGGATCCATCCAAAGGCGAAAACCGTGGCAAACATCAATAGAGCCAATCTCACAGGGACCTCCTTGGGATACAGAATCAGTAGAGAATCCGCCGCCGGAACCGCTTCGTCCCCGCAGCACGTCAGCCCTTTATACCATCCCTGTCGCAGGAGAGAAGAGGGAAGTCCGGCCGGCCGGAAGTCTGAGGACGTTGAGCTGGCTGATGAGGGGAGGACTCCCGCAGGGATCGCAGAGGGCGCAGAGATCGCAGAGGTTGTGGGTGGAGTTGGAGCACGTCCCAAAAGGTCAATGGCGAAGCAAACTCGGGGTCGGGGTCGCTATTCCGAATCGGTATCGAAGGACGCGGGATGGGATTCGGACACGGCAAACCGGGTACCGCAACCGCAGGGTTGCGAAACTGACCAAACTCGGTAACAAGACTGGAGCGGAGGATGAAGGCAAGTTGCCCGTCAGAACAGAATCCCCCCCGATTCCCCCGATTTCCCTCGATCCCCCCGATTCCCTCGATCCCCCCGATTCCCTCGATTAACTCGATTCCCTCGATTAACTCGATTCCCTCGATTAACTCGATTAACTCGATTCCGATTCCGATTCCGATTCCGATACCGACCCCGACCCCGATTTATCAAGCTCACCAGACCGAGACGGTCTGGCTACCACCGCCGAAGGCGCTTGGGGAAGAGGCCCGCTGGGGATTCCCTGCGAAACTGCGGCAAAAGGTCAAAGCAAGGCAAAGCCCAGTCACTCGCGCGAAGCGCTCCGGGGCTGACCTCCGACCTCCGACCTCCGACCTCGCGCGGGGGCCGCAGCCCCTGCGCCGTGGCACGCGGAGTCGTGCCACGTAAGCGAAGCGCCGACCTCCGACCTCGCGCGGGGGCCGCAGCCCCTGCGCCGTGGCACGCGGAGTCGTGCCACGTAATGCTCGGATTTCCTGCCGGGACTTGTACCCCTGCCGCTTATCCTCGATACTCCGAGGACGTTCATTCGCCCTTCAAGGACTACGCCCTGATGGATAAACGACTTATACTGTTTGATTTCGATGGGACCATCGCAAACACCATCGCGCAGTCCCTGAAGATCAGTAATCGCCTGGCCGGCGAATTCGGATACCGCCGCCTGGATCCGACTGAAGTCCAAACCCTTCGGGACAAGAGCCTGTTCGAACTTCTCCATTTCATGCGCGTCCCGTTCACCAAGCTCCCCCTGATCCTCGCCAAGGCCCGGAACGAGATGCGCAATGAAATCACCGAGGTCGAGTCGATTCCCGGTCTTCAAGAGGTGCTCGGCACCCTCCATCAGCGCGGTTACAGGATGGGCATCCTGACCACGAACTCCGAGGAGAACGTGCGCCGATTCCTCGCCCATCACGAGATCCATGCCTTCGACTTCATCCATTCGAGCAGCCTGATTTGGGGCAAGCATCATGGGCTCAAGCAGATCCTGAAACAGGAGCGGATTCTGCCCGCCGAGATGGTGTACATCGGCGACGAAACGCGTGACATCGAGGCGGCACAACGGGCGAAGATCCCGATCATTGCCGTCGGCTGGGGATACAATTCGGAGCGTGTGCTGCGCGCCCTGCAACCGGACCAATTCGTGGAGCTCCCCTCCGAATTACTGGCCCTGTTCCCCGACGCATAATGATTGCAGTCACGCGCCCTTGCAGGCTACAAAGAACCTGACAAGGATTTGTTCAAGTCCCCCCAAACGCCTCCGCAAAACCTGCCACCAACCGCAGCTCATTGGTCACGCCCCGCCATGGACTCGACCCACCCCTTCCATATCCCGCCCAATCCCACCTACAGCATCTGGGACAGTGCCTGCGATTCCGCACGCTTCACGACGACTCGGTGCCTGAGATACCTCCGGGGTGAGCTCTGCGCCACCAGCACCTTCATCGACCCGTTCGGCACCCCGGCGCTCTGGCACGAGTTCGGGAGCGTAGAAGGTCCCGGTTGGGCCGCCAACGCCGTCGGTGGCGCCGTGCATCTGGCACGCATGGCCCTCTTCACTGGCAATGCGCGGATGCTGGAACAGGCGCGTTCGATTGCCCGGCACTGCATTCAAGAGGCCTTTTTCGACCGGCAGACCGGCCTCGTCCACGGCTACCGTACCTGGGACGAAGATCGCTACTACTGGAACTACATGCATAACCCGGATCACGACCAGTGGCTCTGCATCGGATCCATGGCCAAGATCCATCTCCAACTGCTCGAAGCCATCGCCCTGGACCTGCTGAGCGGTGAAGCCTTGGCCGTCGCCGCACAGCTGCCGATCACCTTCGCCCAATGGATCCGTGATAAGGTCGAACGTACCGAGGACGGCTGGATACCACGCAGGAGTTACCCGGACGGACGAGCCTTTCCCTTCAACGCATGGGGGAAAGACGAGGACATCCTCTTCAATAACAGTGGCGATGGCATCTTCGTCCCTTGGCTTTTCGGCGACCTGACCCACCGCGGAATGGGCGATTTCTCACAGGAGGCTCGGGCCCTGGTCGAGGCATTCCTCGCTCCGGGCGGACGCTTCGGTTCCATCAATCATGACACCTATGACCCCCAGGAAAATGTCGCCTATTCCTCCGCCTTTCGCGCCCTGATCCGGCTCGCAGAATGGCTCGACCAACCCGAATGGAATCAGGCAGCCTATGATCTCTGCCTCGAGCCTCTGGCCCGGTTCCAGATTCATGAGGACCGTAACGGCGTGGCCACCCACGGACTGCTCTACATGGAGGACTCCTGGGATACCTGCTACCTCTGGGAAAACGCGGAGGCCGCTTGGGCCTATCTCGAAGCGGCAAACGCAAAACAGAACCCGGTCTGGGAACGCCACGGCCTCACCATTCTCAGGGCCGCCGCCAAACATCACCACGGACCGTTCGGATTCCTGACCGAAGGGGTCGACTGGAACAACCACAACGGCGTCTGGCGCGAGCTGCCCGACGGCTCCAAGGCGCCCATTCATGTCGATGGCGCCACCTACGGCGACGTCAACTACACCCAGCCGTTCCTCAATAACCTGCACATCGTCGGGCCGACGCTCTATTACCTCGAGGAAATGGCGCTACACGATTCCTCCAGCAATGGATTGGAGTCCAAATTCTTCGATTGTGATCAGACATTGATCGCGTCTATCGTGAGACTCCCACATTGACCAGAGCCGGACAACCCTGCTCCTGAGAAGACATTATGCGCGTGCTCCTCATCGAAGACAATCCCGGAGATGCAGTCCTTATCCAACAGATGCTGCAGCAGGCCTCCTCGGGTACCGACTTCGAATTGATCCATGAGGAAACCTTCACGCGCGGGATCCAACAGCTGCAGGTCGCCACGTTCGACGCAATCCTGCTCGACCTCGGCCTGCCGGACAGCCCAGGCGGACTCCAAACCCTGGTCCAGCTTCAGGCAGAGACCCAAACGCAGGCTGCGATCTTGGTCCTGACCGGGATCAATGACGAAGAACTCGGCCGGCAAGCGATTGAGCACGGCGCCCAGGACTTCGTCGGGAAAGGCGAAATCACCGGGCCGTTCCTCGTCCGCGCGATCCGTTATGCACGCGAACGTGTCCTGGCCGAGGAAAATCTGCGCAATCAGCAGAGCGAACTCCATTCCCTGCTGGAGAGCATCTCCGACGGTTTCTTCGCCCTCGATCCGGAAATGCGCGTGGTCTACTTCAACTCGGCCGCCGAACGCCTCCTCAAAATGCCCGCCGATCAGGTGCTCGGCAAGGCCATCTTCGATGCCTTTCCCGAGGCCCGCGGGACCTTGTTCGAGGAGAAATACGCATACGCAATCCGCAACCAGGTGGCCCTCACATTCGAGACCTACTATGACGCCCCACCCCTGCGTGACTGGTTCGATGTGCGCGTCTATCCGCGAAACGGCGGAATTTCCGTCTTCTTTCTCGTCACAACCATGGAGCGTAAGACTGCCGAAGACCTCCTTCGATTGGGCACCGCGATCGATCAGGCGGGCGAATGCATCGTCATCACCGACCCGCAGGGCACCATCCAATACGTCAATCCCGCCTTCGAAGAGACCACAGGCTATAGAAAAGAGGAGGTCCTAGGCAGGTCCTCCAATGTCACCAGAAGCGGAAAACACACCCCTTCGTTTTATCGGGAACTCTGGGAGACCATTTCCTCGGGGCACTCATGGAAAGGGCGATTCCAGAACAAACGCAAGGATGGATCCCTCTTCTGGGAAGACGCCATTATCTCACCCATCACAGACAAGCACGCGCAGATCACCAACTACGTCGCCGTCAAACGCGACATCACCAAGGAAATCGAGCTGGAGAACCAGCTGCGGCAGGCACAGAAGATGGAAGCGGTCGGAATGCTCGCGGGTGGCATCGCCCACGATTTCAACAACCTTCTCACCGCCCTGCAGGGCAATGCGGACCTCATCCGCGCGTGCCTTCCGTCCGAAAGCGAGATTTCCATGTTCGTCTCGGAGATCGACGGCTGTGTCCAAAGGGCATCCACCCTGACCCGTCAACTCCTCGCCTTCAGTCGACGTCAGGTGCTCAACGCCAAGCACATCAACCTCAACCGGGTCATTACCAATATCCACAAGTTCATGCGGACCACGCTCGGGGAGCACATCGAATCGTCCCTCGAATTGGACCCAGCGATCGGCCTCGTTTTCGCCGATGAAGGCCAGCTGGAACAGGTCCTCATCAACCTCTGCATCAACGCGCGCGACGCGATGCCGGAGGGTGGTGTCCTGCGGATCGGTTCGGCGCAACGGCACCTCCAGCGAGAAGACGCAAGGATCGGTTTGGACGTACCAACGCAGGAATACATCCAACTGACCGTGGCCGATACCGGGATTGGAATCGATCCGGCGACCATTGACCACATCTTCGACCCCTTCTTCACCACCAAACCAAAAGACAAAGGCACCGGGCTCGGCCTCTCGATGGTTTACGGTATCGTGCAACAACACAAGGGCTTTATCGAGGTGGATAGCCACCCAGGAGCCGGCTCGGTCTTCAAGGTCTTCCTCCCGGTCTCGGCAGGACAGGAGGCCGACCCTATCGCACAGCCAGAGCCCGCGCCCGGCGGCGGGCATGAAACCATCCTCCTGGCGGAAGACGACGATGCCGTTCGCAAGATCGCCGACCGAATCCTGCGCGACGCCGGATACCGGCTGATCCTCGCATCCAACGGGCAAGAGGCCCTGGAACTCGGCATGCTTCATCTCCCAAGCCTGGACCTGGCCGTTCTGGACATCGTCATGCCCAAAAGGAGCGGCAAGGAAGTCGCCGATGAACTGAAACGCTGCCGCGCCGACCTACCCGTCCTCTTCTGCACCGGCTACAGTGAGGATTCCCTTCATCATGATTTCATCCTCAATGAAGGAACGCTGCTGCTTCAGAAACCCTACTCCCCGCAGTCACTCTTGAAAGACATTCGTAATGTTCTGGATCGAAGTCCCCGTCCACGCGTGAAAGGACATCAAGGTTGACCCACCCAAACCCAACCACCCTCCAACCAATCCCGAGGAGTTGATCAACACCATGAATACCCACTCATTCCCCAAACTCGTGCCGGCCATCCTCGCAGGGATATGGCTGTCGAGCACACTTTCGGCCCAGCAGTTCCATAAGATCGGCCTCGACGAATACCGCGATAAAATGATGGCCGGCTGGATCGGCCAAATGGCCGGTGTCGGCCAGGGCGGCCCCACCGAGTTCCGCTGGCAGGAGGCCATCATCCCGGCAAATGAAGTCCCCACCTGGAAGCCGGAGATGATCAATCAGTTCCATCAGGACGATATCTATGTCGAGATGACCTTCCTGCGTACCCTCGAGTTGTACGGTCTGGATGTCTCGATCCGCCAGGCGGGCATCGATTTCGCCAACAGCGAGTACCCACTCTGGCACGCCAACCTCCACGGCCGGGAGAACCTCCGCTCCGGCATCGCACCACCCGATTCCGGTCACCCGAAATTCAACAGCCACGCCGATGATATCGATTATCAGATCGAAGCCGATTTCTCGGGGCTGGTCGCCCCCGGCATGCCCAACATCGCCATCGAACTCGGCGAGACCTTCGGCCGCTTGATGAACTACGGTGACGGCCTCTATGGCGGACAGTTCGTCGGCGGAATGTATGCCGCCGCCTTCTTCGAAAACGATATCGAAACGATCGTCCGCGCCGGACTGACCTGTATTCCGCAACAGAGCCAATATGCCGAGTGCATCCGCGATGTGTTGAAATGGTACCACCAGGCGCCCGACGACTGGCAGGCAACCTGGAATAAGATTGAGGCCAAGTATCAAAAGAACCCCGATTATCGCCGCTTCTCGTGCGACAAAGGCAAATTCAATATCGACG
The DNA here is from genome assembly GCA_937875495.1 of uncultured Verrucomicrobiota bacterium. Classification (GTDB taxonomy): domain Bacteria; phylum Verrucomicrobiota; class CALLYA01; order CALLYA01; family CALLYA01; genus CALLYA01. The sequence continues at coordinate 26,631 of CALLYA010000069.1, read as the reverse complement.
CCAAGATCAATGGCGCTTACATCGTCATGGGCCTGCTCTACGGAAAGGGCGACCTCGATCAGACCATCGTCATCTCCACGCGCTGCGGCCAGGACTCCGATTGCAACCCGTCCAACGCCGCCGGCGTCCTCTTTACGACCATCGGCTATCAGGACCTCCCCGATCACTACAAATCCGCCCTCAATCCAGAGGGGAAGTTCAGTCACACACCCTACAACTTCCCCACCCTGGTCGAGGTCTGCGAAAAACTCGCCCGCCAAGCAGTCGTCCGTGCAGGCGGCCGTATCGAAACCCAGGCCGACGGCAAGGAGGTCATGCTGATCCCTCAGCAGACCCCCGAACCAACCGCCTTCGAGCAGTGCTGGGAACCCGGGCCTGCCGCCAATAGCCGCTTCACCGAAGAGGAAATGGCCCAGATCACCACCTGGTCCAAGGCGCGAAAGATGGAAGAATTCCTCAAGCATCAGGCGCCCGGCTGGACCCTTAGCCAATGCGGCCCCGATATGGACGCCCCGGCTATCCTGGACGAATGGAACGGACGCGAGGACGTCCTGCTCATCCATCCCCTGGACCGGCAGACTCCATGCATCCTCACCAGCCGGATCGAGATCCCCCAGAACCAGCCCCTCACCCTGCACCTGGCGGTCAGTCATCACCCCAGCGGTGACTATGACCTCATCCTGCGGGCCGATGACGAGCTCCTGCTGCGGCAGACCGTCGGCGCAACCACCGCAAAGGACGGCTGGCTCGATATTCATCAGGATCTGAGTGCCTACGCTGGTAAAGAGATCCAATTACAGATCGTCAATCAGCCGACCGGCTGGGCCTTCGAGGGTGCCTATATCGGTGCGATTCACCTGCACTAGGCCAGGACCACTTCCGGGGACCTAAGTCGACCCGAGGCCACGAAACGCGATGGTCATTCAGCGCCCGCCACCCCATCAACTGACGATGGTACTCGCCTTCGGAAGCGGTTTGTTCACCGCGATCCTGGGGGTGAGTGCCGCCGTCGGTTGGGTTGCCCATATCCCATCACTCATCCAGGTGCTGCCCGGCAATGCGCCGATGCAGTTCAATACGGCCATCTGCTTCTTGCTCTGCGGTGCCGCCCTGGTCTGCCTCGGCCTGGATCAAGACACCCCCGCCCGCATCACAAGCGCAATCGCAGCGGGCACCGCGCTGGTCACCCTGCTGCAATACCTGTTCAGCATCGATTTCGGGATCGATCAGCTGTTCCTCGTGCACTACCTCACCGAGCGGTCCTCTCATCCCGGTCGAATGGCACCCAGCAGCGCATGCTGTTTCTTGCTTGCCTATATCACCGTCGAAGCCTGCATTCGCAGCGGCCGGTCCCCACGGCTCGCGTTTCTCTCCGGTACCGCAGCATCGCTGATCGTCATGATCGGCGCCATCGCCTTCCTGGGGATCTCGGTCGAACTGCACAAAGAATACTACCTCGGGAACATGACCCAGGTCGCCATCCATTCCTCCATCGGATTCATCCTCTGGGGGATCGGCGCACTTGCCTGTTGCTGGAAACGAACCACCACCCACTACCCAACCGTGTACTGGTTGCCGGTCAGCGTGGGACTCGGTGTCGCGACCCTCAACATCGGCGCTTGGATCGCGCAGGAGGCTGAAAACCACACCAACCTGCACAGCCAAACCGCCTCCGCCGTCTCCGCTGCAGTCGACGAACTCAGGGTCCGCTTGAACAATCTCCTGGACGGGATCGATCGAATGGCCCTCCGTTGGTCCATTCGAAACGGCACGCCCATCGAGGAATGGCGGCAGGATGCAGCAGCGCATGTCGCTCAAATCAGCGGATTGAGAAACCTCGGCTGGATCGATCACACCCTCACCGTCCAGTACATCGAACCAATCCAGGGCTTCGAGGGCGTCCCAGGTCTTGACCTCAACCGGTATCCCAGCCTGGTTGAAACCATCCGCTTCGCCGAAGAGCACAGAGTCCCCGCTCTCTCCCCGATCACTGAAACGAAGTCCGGCAAGGCCATCCTGCACATCCTGGTTCCAATCTTTCAACAGCAAGGAGCCGGCGGGTTCCTGTTCGGCGAAATCGGTCTCGAAGAGTTCCTCGCACCCACCCTCGGAAAGTCCTCGAACAGCCTCATGTTTTGCCTACGTAGCGGTCAGACCACTGTCTTTCAGTCACACGGATGGGAAGCCGCAGAAGGTAGTATCGTGGAGACTGCGTCGGCGACCTTTCCCGGTCATGGCGCGTGGACATTGTCAGCAACCCCACGAAATAGGGTCATACAACAAGGCAGGGCTCAAAAAATGGTCGGAGTGACCGGCCTCCTCCTCGCGCTCTCGACCGCTCTCACCACCCTGTTTGCCCAAAAGGCCCGCGCCAACGCGCAAAAACTCCGCCACCACCAGGAGCACCTGGAGGAAACGGTGCGCCGGAGAACCGTGGAGCTCGAACGCTCCAATCGTGAGTTGGAGCAATTCGCCTATGTCGCCTCGCACGACCTGCAAGAACCCCTGCGCATGGTCTCCAGTTTCACCCAGCTCCTGAGTCAGAGATACTCAGACAAGCTGGACGACGAGGCGCACTCGTGGATCGACTTCGCAGTTGAAGGGGCCGAGCGTATGCACGGCCTGATCAACGACCTGTTGGAATACTCCAGAGTCACCACCCGCGGCGGCGGATTCGAAATCATCGACAGCCGCGTCGCCCTCGACCACGCCCTTGCCAATCTCCAAATCAGCCTGAATGAAACCGGCGGAATCGTCACGCACGGTGAGCTCCCGCACCTCTATGCCAACCCGGTTCAGCTCGTCCAACTCTTTCAGAACCTCATCGGAAACGCCATCAAGTTCAGAGGTCGTCACACTCCCAGAATCCATGTGGCGGCCCAGCCACGCCAAGACCACTGGGTCTTCTCCGTGACCGATAACGGCATCGGTATCCCGGAGCGTCATAAAGAGAAGATCTTTGTCATCTTCCAAAGGCTCCACAGCCGGCGCGAATACAAAGGAACCGGCATCGGATTGGCGCTCTGTAAGCGGATCGTTGAACGGCACGGTGGAACCATCTGGCTCGAATCCGAGGAGGGAAAGGGCAGTACCTTCTTCTTCACCATCCCCAAACACCCACAAGACTCCCCCCTTCCGACCGAAGAGGTGACCGCTTGAAGACGCGCCCCATCCAAATCCTCCTGGTTGAAGACAATCCCGGCGATTCGGAATTGGCGAAGATGGCATTTCGCGATAGCACCGTCAGCCATAAGCTCGCCATCGTCGAAGACGGCGAACTCGCCCTGGCATACCTCCGCAGGGAACCGCCATTCGAGCGGGCACAACACCCCGACCTCGTCCTCCTGGATCTCAATCTGCCCAAGCTCGACGGCAAGGAGGTCCTGGCCATCATCAAACAAGACCCAACCCTGAAACGGATCCCCGTCGTCATCCTGACGACCTCCCGTGCCCAGGAGGATGTCCTGCGCGCGTACGACCTCCACGCCAACTGCTACATCCAAAAACCGATCGACATGACCCAATTCACCAGGGTTGTACGTTCCATCGAGGATTTCTGGCTCGGAACCGTCGTCCTGCCGCCCGAGGTTTGAGGCGACACCCGGACGGCAGGAGGGCACGGTTCCCACCCATCCGTCAGCAGACGATCAGCACATCAATGCCCAATAACCCACCGACCTTGCGCAAGACCTCCGCCCAATGGCCCACCCCAATCGCGCAATGATGCGCCGGGCCGGCATACGCCCACGAATTGACGAAATCCTTCGCGGATATGGGAAACTGATACCGACTGTTGGTATTGCCGATCTGGAGGACCGGCCCCGGAACCGACTCGCCTTCGGCGACCAGGAGCGATATCGTCCCGCCCGGATTGTGCACGACCGATAGGAGCGTGACAGGCCCGTTCTGAACACTCATCTGAATCGACAACCCCTTGCCGGGCTTGCCGTGAAAAACCGGCAGCGGCACGAGCCCGACCGGGCCTTCCGCAATCGCAAAGTGCGCCGGCCCGTCATGCCCGAGGAAGACCAGGTCCTCTACGAAGTCCGTCAGATAAAACTCCGAAAACGACCCGCCCGCACCCAGCAGATCCAAAATCTTCATCGCGTGCGCGTTCTTGATCTCGCATTCGCCCGCAACAGGAACGTTCCGGCCCGTCAACAGCGTGTTCCCCGCGATGATCGAAGTCACGATATCTTCATAGTCATTGCCCGGTTGGCCCTCGTAATAATAGGCCATCGACCCCAACTCGCGCTTCGCAACCAACGCGTCCAGCGCACATGAGGTCAGCGCCGCACGCCGCAGTTCAGACGGTTCGCACTCGGGGCTGACCGCGAACTGCGCCTGAAACTCCTCCAGCTTGGCCTGAACACGATCCTCCTCCACCCCATCACGAAGCGCCTTCAATTCGCACATCTCCAACAGTTCGAAATGCGTGCCAAACGTCGTCGTCAACAGCGTCATGTCACTGTAGACATCGAGCATGCCTTGATAGTAATGCCCAAGCACTCCCATCCGGTTCTGACGCATCGCATGCACCACCCGCCCGGCTTGTACCCACTCCTCGATCTCGGCCCATGCCTCCTGGTCGTCCAGGAAGCCGGTTACAATCTCGTACGGGATCCCCGCCCGGTTGAAGACCGACGCGATCTCAGGGACCGAGCACGCCTGGCAATGCTCAAGCCAGCGGCCGGTCATCAGCCCGCGATCGCCCAGGGCGTTGAACGACTCGTAATCGAGTTGAGCCACCGGCTGAAGACTGAGCACCACCACCGGGACGCCTACATCCCGAACCACAGGCAGGACCGTCGAGGAGAGAGCGTAGGTCGACACGTAAAGAAAGATCATCTCGACCTCGCTCTGACGAAATAGGCTCGCCGCCGCCGCCGCCTTGCTCGGATGATCCACCAGCCCCGCGTCCACCACCTCAGCACCCAGGCCCTCGAGTCCATCGCATATCGTTTTGTGATACCCGAGCAGGTTCTCCTTCAACCCCTCGAACTGGTCCCAATACGTGTCCAGACCAATGGCAAAAATCCCCACCTTCAGTCCGTCCGCCGAACCGCCTTCCAAAACGGCGGTTTCCTGCGCTGTCACAAGCGCAACCGGCTGCAGGATGATTCCCACCAGGCATAGAACCGCGATTCGCATCTTCTTGATGATCATATCTCAAACTCTCCCCATCGACGGCCCGACGGCCGCTCATACCTCAAAAGAGATCACCCCTCCAGGAGCTGGAGATGGCGTTCTAAATGTCGTTCCAATAAATCGCGGTATAACGCGGCATGCGATTCCAACGCCTCCAGGATCGCGTCCTTCATCGGACGCCCACTGCGGGTCTGCGCACCCGAAAGCACCGCGCCGTAAGAGACATGCATGATCTGACGACCCGGTGCGTGGTCGAGAAACTCGATCTCCAACTCGCCCGGGGCCAGCTGCAGGGGGTCCGGCAACTGATCGATCCGCGCGGAGACCGCATACGATAACCGTTCCTCCGCATACCGCGCCATCGCGCACTGCACAATCTCCTGGAAAAGAGCTGTTTCTGCGATCGCAATCACCCGCATGGCCTCCAGGTAACTCGTGCCGGAGGTCTTGACGTGGATCATTCCCTCACAGTGGCGCGCGAGCAACGGGTAAATCATGAACTTGTCCGACCCGCTGTGCACGCTCAATTTGTACGGCCCACAATACCGCGCTACCGCAGCATGGCCGATCAGGCTCCGTTCGAAGACATCCAAGTCGCCGAGAAAATCGACCCCTTTTTCAAAAACCCCTGGGAATCGGGGTGCGAAGCTCACGATCGGAACCTTGCGCCTGCGCAACTCGAGTCCGATGAAGAGATGCTCCATGGGCGACGTCGGCCCCGCCAGCGCATCCACCGCGAACTCCAATTCGAATCCGCGGCCCGCACAGACACCCTGGATGCTTCGAGCCAAGGACTCGGCATGGGCGATCGCATGGCCGAACTTATAGGCCAAACGGTACAGATGCAGCCGGTCCATAAACCGCATCACCAACTCCGGACTCAGGTTCCAGGACTGCCCGAGATAGCGATCTTCAAAGGCCTTCCTGGACTCAAACCCGGATTGCCGCAGCATCCCCTCCAGGCCTGATTCCAACTCCGACTGCCCCATCCGGTCCGCCGCCGCGGCCACAAGATCCGAGGGATCAAGCGTGAACATGGTGAACCCGGCTTCGGCCATCGCCTTTGCGTCGGCCTCCGTCTTCAGATGATCGGCGTCCGCCCCCCAGGCTGTACACCAACCAACAGCCTCAACCCCCGACCGCGCAGCCGAAAGTACCTCCTCGGGCGTCCTCCCGGTCCGCACCAACTCCCGTGGCGATTGCTGCGCAAAGACCGGCGAAAAGCGCGTGTTGCGAACCGCCGCGGCATGCCCGGGCGTCGCCAGCCCAATCCGGTCGCCAAAGCCGAAGGTCGGGCGGAGACCCAGTGTAGATGGCTCATGAATGATCGTGGGTTTCATCGCTCCCTTCCCAGTGGCCAAACACGGTTTGTCGTCACAGTGAGAATCACCTGCCCAAATCGTGTGAAAACCACTCGAATATTGCAATCCCAATTGTTACGCAGCCCTCCGCAAGGGGTCTCGGCCAGGCAAGACCGGAGAATCGGGGTCGGGGTCGATCGGAATCGGTATCGATGCAAAGCGTGATTCGGCATGGAAGGTCCGCCAACCAAACACCCACAACCTCTGCGCCTCTGCGCCTCTGCGCGAGTCCTCCCCTCACCAGTAAGCCCAACGTCCGCTACCCCATATGCCATAGCTCCAACCACAGCGGACCTCCGACCTCCGACCTCTGCCTGAGGCATCCGACCGCCAGGCCGAACCTACTCCACCAGCCGAACCCGGAACAGCCCCGTGCCCATGTCCGCCAGCGGGGTTTCGAATTCCAAACGGTCCTGGCCGATCGTGGCATGCAGGGTCGGAGAGAGCACGGCCCAATCCTCACCCACCGCGGCGGCCCATTCGACCACATATCCATGCCCCGCGACCGCGTGCCAGGTCAGTCGCAGTACATCGCGGTCCGCATCCGGGCGCAACTCCAGAATCCGCAGCGCCGACGCAGGATCGAACGGATCCGTCCCCGCACGGAACTCGGATGCATTGTCGAACCCATCCCCGTCATAGTCCTCCCCGGCATCCGCCCTCAACCAGTCCAGCCCAAGCCGCCGCTCCCAATGGTTCGGCAAACCGTCGCCATCGGCATCCATGTCCCGATCGTCCGGGATCCCATTGCCATCCACATCGCGGTACTCGAACGCGCCCGCATCCATCGCGCCACCAAACGGACGCGGCAGGCCGTCGGCACCCGCACGCGGCAGATCGCCGGCAAGCTCGGCCAAAGGTATGACATCCACAGCAGGCGCGTCCGCGGTGAGATGAAAATCCCCGAGCCCAGGGGCGCGATAGCCCGGCGCGGTTTCGAGATCGACCCCGGCACCCAACTCCGGCGTGCCGCGGTACGGATCCAAAAAGGCGTGATCGATCTCCACTACGGCATCGGGCAAGACATCCATTGAAGCGCCCAGATTCCCCTTGAAAATCAGCCCCAACCCCGTGCAGTAGGAACCACTGTCCACCCGAAGGACCACCCCCCCGCTCAGTAGATTCCCGGCAGCTGTCACGTAGCGCAATCCACCGGTCGCGCCGTTGGCCAGCTCGAGCAAGGCCGGTTGCCCACCGCGTAGCGAGAAACCGGTCAGCAGGACCGATTCCATCTCCAGATGCCCACGATCCACGCGGACAATCGGTCCGGGCTGCGTGCCGTTGCCCTGCAACTGGACACTGAGCATCGTGACCTGCCCGCCATCCACATCGATGGCAGGCTCCCCGCCGATCCCCGCAATGCGACAACGCTCGAGGATCACCGAGCCGGAGACACGGATAGCCTGACCACCGGCCGGCGAGAACCGAATCCCTTCGCAATGCACACCCGTGGCGTGAATGTCCACCAACGGCAAGGCCTCTGGTCCACCAGTCAAGGTCACCGTGAAGAAATCCGGATCCCATACAGAGTAATCCGAACGCCAGCCACCGGAGATCCGAACCGGTGTCGATAGTGCCAGGGATTCGGGGTACCGCCCTTCTGCAATGCGAACCTCGCCGCCCAGGGCGGCGGCGGCCAATCCATCCGCGATCCGCGGGAACGGGCGCAAGATCGTCCCGTCCGCGAGCGCTGGATCCGCTGCCGCATCCACAAATACAACCTCCTCCGACGCCACGGTCGGAATGCCGCAAAGCACCTTGTCATTCAGATCCAGGTTGCCCGCGCCATCACGCGCACGGACCATATAACAGTACGGTCTGCCGTTGCGCAGACCCGATATCACGGCGCTGGAGGATTGGGTGGAGTAGACCTTGGCCCCGACCGTCCCATCCACCACCGAGTAAACCTCATAGTAGATCGGGCGGGACGGATCCCGTGCAGCCTGCCAATAGAGCCGCAATGCGCGGTCGTCCGAACGGATCTCCTGCAAGCCCTGGAACTGAGGGCGGATGGTGTCGAACGGCTGGACCGCACGTTCCACCTCGTTTGTATCCACATTTCCCGACGCATCCCGCGCCCGGACCGCGAACCGGTAGCTGACCGTGCCGCTCAGGTTCGATACGACCACACTGGTCTGATCGGAAAAGGCCACCGGCACCTGGAATCGCATCGGTTCCCCGTCCCGAGCACGATAGACCTCATACCAGACCGGGGGCGACTCCGTCTCCACCGCCGGTTCCCAGAAGAGTTCCGCTGCGGAATCTCGCGGAGCCGCATGCACCAACCCGCCGAACACAGGTGGTTCGAGATCCTTCTCACGCACATGAATCAGATCGAACAAGATCCCGTCCTGCGGTGCGGACGCGTTGTCCGCCTGGAAGAACCCAATCCGGAAACGATCGGTGTACTCCCAATCGAGCTCCGTAAGGATCGGATCCAGCGATACCGTGGCCGATCGCCAGAGTCCATCACTCCCGCCGGCAAGGCTGTAAACCCGCGCCCAGTGGATCCCGTCAGGACTGATCGCAACACCGTCCCCCAACGCGAACTCCTCGAATCGATCGGGCAGTAAGTGCGGTTCGTCGCCCAGATTCCGATAGCTGAAGCTGAGGACGACATTGGTCCTCCCCGCCAGATCGGCCAACATAATCGCTGCGCTGCCGAGCAATTCCGTCCCGTCTGAGGGCGCATCCAATAGCAAAGCATGGTCGCCTTCGGCGCTCCCGAATTCGGACGTGACCCTCGCACGCCCGGATCCAAGCACACGCCAGCTGGCTGAGAGCGCGCCCTCCTCAAACCCGTCCCGAATCGGAGGCGTTTGCGGTAGGAGCGCGACCGGCTCGCCGCACATCACCACCGTGTTGCTATCCAGATTGCCCGCGGCATCCCGCGCGCGCACAAAGAAACAGGTCGCCTGCCCCATGGGCAGACCGGTCACAACTCCAAATACATTGGTCGTCTGCAGCGCCATTTCGTAGGTATCGAGCGGCGAACCCGATGAACCCATATAGACCTCGTACGAGATCGGTAGGCTCGCATCATGCCCCTCGATCCAGCCTAAGCGCACACCCTCCGATTCCCCAAGAACACTGCGGAGCCCAAGAAAGACCGGCGGCTGCGCATCGAGCGGCCGGGCCGTGAACTCCACCCGATTGTTGTCTTCGTTCCCGTCACCGTCGACCGCGCGCACTACAAAATGGTACTCCTGCGCCGCATTCAAACCTTTGACCTCATGAATCGTCCCCACCGTCTCGGAGATCGGCTCCTGAAAGTTCTGCTGCCCAGGTTCGGAGGACATGTAAACGCGGTAGCGAATCGGAAGGCTGGAGTCCGTTGCAGCAAACCAACCCAGCCGCACCGAGTTCTGTCCCGGCTGAACCGAGTGCAGGCCGTCGAACTCCGGCGGGGTGCGGTCCGTCGGCACAACCTGAATATAGTCGAACGCAAACCCATCCTGGTCCGCCGGACTGTTGTCATACTGCTGAAACCGAATCTGCACCCGGTCGTGGAACCGGCCGAAGGCACGGTCGAGGACCGGGTCCAAGGGGACCCGAAACTCGCGGTACTCCGACTGCACACCCTCGGTGGGAGTCAGGCTGATCAACCGATACCAGCGAGCGCCATCCAGGCTCAGGGCCACGCCATCCGCGTTGTAGTGGTTGTCGAACTGTTCCGGCATCCCGTTCGGTTCATCCCCAAGCGATTTGTGATAAAAGCGCAGGGAGACATCCTCCTGCCCCTCCAGATCGATCGTCAAGGTCAGCTCATTGAGGCTCCGCGCGGAATTGATCAGATAGTCGTCCATCAACAGGTGCATGCGGCCGTGGTACGGCTCGAATCGCGATGTGATGGATACCCTGCCCTCGTCGTAACTCACAGCATCCCAGTAGGGCGCCAGCTCCTCACGTTCAAAATCCTCCAGGAAGGGGTACGGTGCCGTGGTCCGAGCCTCCGTCGAAAACTCGTAACAGATGCCGTCGTTATCGAAGATCGCCGCGTTCCCAGCCAGGTCGCGCAGCAGCCATTGATAGAAGTAGCGACTCCCCGGCATCAGCTCCCCCACCGTGACTTGGCCCGAGTAGGTTGTGACAAAAACCCCTTCGACCCGGCGCCATGGCTCCGCTCCCGGCACAGACGGGCAGGCGTCCTTGTACAACAGGAGTGTGCCGTAGCAGTTCTCATCCGCTCGGACCGTGAGCACAGCGCGCTCCGGTTCCAATAGGCTGAGTCCGGTGCCGATCAGGTTCGGCGGTTCACAGTCCACCGGTAGCATGGCCTCCAACGCGCGCGGGCCACCGGCCGCCGTTGAGGTGTCCTCATAGAGGGCAAAAATCAGGTCACCATCGCCTGGCACCAAATCCGGCCGGTCGAGAATGGAAAACGCACCCGTAAAGACGCCCGAAGGCGCGGCCACTTCCGTGAGTTCGATCTCGCCATACGGCCGTCGCCCTGGATCGCCGCCGGCCCAATACTCCATTGCCAGGGTGATGCTCCCCACTCCCGCAAGATCGAGGTCGCGCAGCTCCAAGGTGGCCGATCCATCGCAGGGCACGGCGCGTTCGATCCAGTGCAGGTAGGCACGCGGACTCACAATCGCGGCGCACGCCCGCGGCCGGATCAGGATCGCCGTCCCCCCCTCGATCGTAGGCTCCATGTAAGAATGGCTCAGACCATTGAGCCCATAGCGGTCCTCGATCCCGATCGATGCAGAGGCACCCCGATCATGCTCCGAGTTCCCGAAATCGACATCCTGGTATTGAAAGAGAATCTCGCCGGTCGCCTCAAACAGCACGGCCTGGAACGTGACGTTGCCGATACTTGGGTAGTGCGCGGCATCCCGCCATTCGATGATGAAGCATCGCCCTCCCTCGGGCCCTGTCGGGCGCACGACCAGTTTGCCACCCTGCTCGAAATTCAGGTCGGTCCAAAACGGGGCGACGAGGTTGTTCGGGGCTGCGGGATCCGGCAACGTCTGTGCCATATTCGCCATACCAGGGTCGCTGCCGAATCCGATGACACCGTTGGTGGAGATGTGAATCCTGTCGTACAACTGCCCGTAAAACGGGAATGAAAAACCGAGCTCGACCTCGTAGGTCATGTCGTCCCAGCCGATATACCCAATCCCGGGATTGACCTGCTGCCAATCAAAGGGAATGTCGGTCACGATCTCGTACGATCCAGGGCATACAACCAATTCCAGGGGAAGCACCTGCATCGCACCATCCGTTCCGTACTCGATCTGTAGCTCGAGGTGCAATACCTGGTCACGCACGACGCCGGCATCCGCGATGACCGAGATTTCGCCGGCAATCGAGCGCGATTTCGCCGAACACCCCAAGCCCGGCCAGAAGGCAAGATCCTCGATCACGGTGAGATCGGGATCGCGCGAGATCGCGCGTACCGTTGGGTCCGCGGCATAGGCGCCCAGGTTCTGCAGCGTGATTCCGAGTTCCACGACCTCGGCAGGCTCCAGTACGGCATTGGCGTTGCCATGCCTGCTGTCGTTGAAAACGACTGATTCCACGCGAAATCGCGGCTCGGTGTAGGTCTGGCAGGAACAGGGCAGATCAAAGCTCGGTGTCACATCCGCCCCATCCCCGATCGACTCGGCCAGATCGCCCATCCCACGCCGTGCGAACACCGTCCAGATCATGCAATGGTTGCCGCCGCCGTTCATCACGAGATCGGCCGCAAGTAGCGCATCCCGACCGTCCAGGAAACTCGGCGAGCAGGGCGTGAACGAAAGCGCCTCCACCACCAACTGCTCCGTCAGCGGGACGCCGATCTCCTTCCCATACCGCTCGATCATAGCATCGCGCAGGTCCCAAAGCGTGACCCCCCAGATCTCTCCGTCCCGATGCACCTGACAGCCTTCATTGCAGAGATCCGCGTAAGTCAGCGGATTGACCGACATGTCCGAGGAAAACGCAAACCGACGAATCCCGCGTTCGGCATTCCCCGTCACCCACTCGCCCATCACGCCGTCATCCAGAAAACTGTTGGCCAAAAAATCGCTCCAACCCTCTGCCATGCCCCCGCTCTGGACCCCTTCAAAACAGAAGAAATTCGTTGCGGAACCAATCATGCGCGTGGTCAGTCCGTGGATCAGTTCATGCACGACCACGTCCGGATCAAAGGCGCTGTCACGAAAGACAAAGGGAGGATCGGTAAACAGAAAGAACTGCGCACGCGATTGGAACCCGTCCGGCATGGGTGTGAAATTCGCGTTGTTGCGCTGTTGCAGGTTGGCGGAGTCGTGGGCGTCCAGCCGAATCGCGTCGTTGCCGGCTCCACCCCGTCCGAAGTTCTTGTCCTGAAAATTGCCCGAACGCTCGTCGAACCCAAGTGAATAGAGCCAGTCGTGGACGATATTGCCCCAATAGAAGAGATTCACGCTGGCCGAAGCGCCATCATCCATCACGGCACCCTCGGTCTGTGACCAGTGGTCGCCGAAGGGTGGATCGAAGAGTAGGCTCGCATCCGCCTCGGGAATCAGTTCGTAATTGTTATCACCAGCCGCGTCAACCCCGGCCCAACAGTTGTTGCCGATCGTGCGCCGCTGTTGCGGGTTGATCCAGCCCAGGGGGGATGCGGTTGGATCGTGCACCCAGGGGATGACCTCGTGCTCAACCCGGGCCGGGCTGTCCTGATAGACCCTGCCCCTCGGTTCCTCGGCATAGAAGGTCCGCGTACTGCGGGCAAGGAGCCGACCGGTTCCCGCGCCCACCACAACCTGATACATATTGTTCCATCCGGTCCACCGCTCCTGCATGTCCATGACCCAGGCCGGCTCCGCTCCGTCCGCCGTCGGGAACCATACCGCCTCAGGTTCCACCACTCCGGCCAGGTCCGGGTGAACCCATCCTCCCCCGGCCTCGTCGTACACGCCCAGACCAAAGCCCGGATCCCGCTTGTCCCCCAGCGCCGAAAGGGCGGATGCCATGATCTCAACCGGCGCCGCTTCGGCCGAGGGCGCTTTCCCGGCCGGCTTCAACAGTGGGAACGTACCACTGTACGCCGAGACCAGTGCACCGTTTGCGTCGAAGTGCAGATGAAACTCCGCACCCAGGACCGGCAGCCCCTCCAGTCGCTGACCGAAATAGAGGTGGATCGCGCCCGTTACCGAAGATTGACGCACCCGCTCCAGCACCAGCGCATCGGCGACCGTCCGGTCCCACCCCCAGACCGCTGCGTTCTCGGCGAGCCAATGCAAAGCGGTTTCCGCCCATTGATCGGCCAGGGCGGGATCCAGTACCCGCACGCCGGCCGTCCCGTCGGCGGCATCCGCCGTCCAGCTCCGGAGTGCATGACCACGCCCACCCGTCCAGGAGGTGCGCCCGGAAGTGCCAAAGACCGACCCGAGCAGGTCCTGTCTGGCCGCCTCTGTCGCGCCACGCGCACCTAAACTCCTGCTCCAGATCGTGCGCGCCGCCTGTTCACCGGCCTGCCCACGGGCGTCAAAGACTTCCAGCAGCCCTACCTCCGGCTCCTGAATCGCGCCGGCGGGGTGGAGTACGCACCAGACCAGGATCGCCACACAGGCGGCCAGCCTTCCCCGGCCGAGCTTCGGGCGCCACCCATTGCGACTGCGAGGACGACGTGGACGCTCCGGCTCCGGTTTTCGACGATGTTTTGGCATGTCCTGTACCCTGTGGGCTTGGTCGTGTTTGCTGGCAACGCCCACGCCGACAGCCGAGACGGCTGTCGGGAGGAGGGCTTTCCCAACCATTTTCTTTTTCGAACGCGGGGTCAATCGATGCGACGGGCGACCGGCCGTGTCACCCGCTCGACGATCAAGGCTCCAGTCTGTAGAAGAGACGCCCCGAGGAGATCACCTGGCGCGGCGTCTGCGGCCCCTCAAACTGCAACTCAATCGTGGCGCCACCCCCGCGTTCATAGTACTCCAACTCCAAGGGGATGTATCCAGCAGGCAACCGCAGCATCCCCTGGTCCCAGGTCGGTCCATGATCCGTCCAGTTGTCGATGACACGCACGCCGCTGACCGATAGACGTACTCCATCGTCGGAGTTCGTCCAGAAGGTGTAATCGCCCGGATAGAGCACCCGAACATAACCGGTCCACCGAATACTGAATTGATCGGCCGGCACGCCCGGCGCCGGGGCATTCGAATCCCAGTAGTTCGCCACCTGCTGCTCGATCCGCTCGAGGAGTAATCCCTGGAAGATGCCGCTGTAATAGCGGGCAACCAATCCTGGGATCCATTCCAGCGGTTGACGCTCAGCCCAGTAGAGGCGCATCGGATGGGCGGTAGCATCCCAATCGATGTAGGAGGTCGTCGAGCCGCTCGCACGTATGTCCTTCGCAATCGCGACGGGAACGCGGTCCTCTCCCATCGCCCAGAGCGTGTACCGCCGCTCCGGCTGGGAGTTCCAGGTGATCGTCATACCGAAATTGCCCGCTTCGGGCTGGTGCATGATAAATCGTTGCACCGTCACGTTGAAGTCGACCGCGCCCGTGGGGATATCGGCGCTGTCAAACGCCTCGAAATGCAGGGCGTTCTCACCGTATGCCAGTTCGAGGGTGATACTCCAACTCGTAGAGGTGAGCCAGGTCGCCTCGACCGGTTCGCCGTTGACCTCGAACCGAGTCGTGCCGTACGACGAAGTGCCGATGAGCGTCACCTCCCGCTCGTGCGTGATCAGATCCCGCCCGGCATTGGTCGTGATCACCATGGGCGGACCCAGAATAAAGGCGCGCCGGTCGAGCAGGAACTGCTTTACGGGGGCGGGATCGGTGGCTCCAATACCCTCGGCCTGAAGGAGTGCATACGTGCGATCAATGTACGCGTTCAGATCCTCGGATCCGAGGACGTCCCGGGCCATCGCACGACAGATCGTTTCGTAACGATCGCCGAACGTGGAATAGATCTGAGCAAACCCAAATAAAGCCGTGTTGGTCAACGATTCCTGGGCCGATGCACCACTGCCCATGACGAAATCGATGTCCCACGGAATCGCCACAAACCTGCCGTCCGACGGGCGCTGGTAGATCAGTGCGTTCTTCCCCCGGTTATACCCCCAGGTATCCCAATTCCCGACGATGTGCTGCATCGCGAATTCGGCAAGGACCTCGTCGATGTCCATGATCGCCGACATGCGGGCGATGTACTCGTTCGCAGGCGCGTTGGCCGCCGAAACGAGGTCCACGATCGGCTGAAACTCATCCTCGGTCTCCCTGCTGCGCGGGCGATAGTTCCAACGGTAGAGCTCCTTCAGCTCGCCCCAGCCGCCGAGATCGCCACCGTTCCAGAGCAACAGGTCCGCATTGCGATTCACTCGATTGCCCGAATCATAGAACTCAAACCAGTCGTCGATCTTGTATAAATAGCCGTCGTCATCCTTCGGGAACCAGAAGGAGAGGAAATCGGAATCGACCTTCTGGATGTCACCATACAGGCCGTGGTCACTCTGATTGACCTGAACCCGCGCGAATTGCGTATTGCTCCATGGAACCCCGGATTTCCGGGCAATCCAGTAGGCCACACGCTCGCTCTGTAGGGTCGGGTTGCGATCCGGTTCCATCGTATCGAGGTTGATCTCACCCCGATCCAGAAACGACTTTTCCGCCGGAAACCGAATTCGCATCGCTCGCTTCGAACTCACTGGACTGACCTGCCCACGGGTGAAGGGACTGCCCCGTAAGCGGAAGCCGCAGTTGTAGTAGACCTCGTAGTCGTTGTGCACGAATGCGCACGGCAGGAGATGATTGCTCATGGCCGGGCGCGCCTGCAGTTCCTGGGTCGTCGCTTGCGGTAACAGCAGCCGATAGCGCCCGAACTGCGAGGCCTGCTGCCCTCCGACCCAGTAGAGACAGTCCCACCCAGCGCCCTCGGGCGGATAGCTCGCGGTCGCACCCGCGCCATCCACCGCGACCACCCGAAAGGCGACCAGTCGGTCCTTGGCCTGCCCCCGGATGTAACCGGTGAAGATGCCCGCCGCAGGATCACCCGTCGGAACCATCCGCACCGGCGCAAGGAAATCCGGATCCACACCGTCCAGCCGGTAGAGCAGTTGCACCGAATCCAGGTCGTCCACATCCTCGACCCGCGCGGTCACCAACACCGGCTCGCCCGGAACAGGGACCGCCGGCCGGTGCATCACATCGGTGATCGTCGGTCCACGATTCGCCCGCCAGGCACTGTTGCCGGCCCCAGGCGTCCCCAGCCGCTCCGGCACCGGCAGGTCGACCGTAAAGGCAATCCCCTGTGCATGCGTGCGCACCATGAGGATCGGGTCGCCACTGAGCCAACGGGCCTTCCCGCTGATCGTGTAAGTCGCTCCTTGCTTTAAAACCCTGGTGGTCTCCGCTTCCATCCGATTGCACGCAGTATCCCCACGGCCGGAAGAGACCAGACGCAAGGCGTGGACACCGTCCGTGCTCTCCGCCGCCGTTACATAACTGTCAATCAGCGTGCCCTCGATCTTCCACCCGTTCACGCCGTCCTCAAACGAACCGTTCGGGAGGATCTCCACGCTGCTCAAACGCATGCTCAGCTCGTCCAACAGCATCTCCGCCCGCCCGGTCACCAACAGGTGCAGCTCATTCTCAAACGCCTCCCACCATCGCGTGAGCGTCGATGTGTGGGAAAACGTAATCCATTCGGATTTGGTCGATTCATCGCTCGCCGCCCATGCAGGGGCGCTCGTCGCCGGATCCCGTGGATCTATCCGCTCCAAACTCGAACCACCACCGTCCGCGACCTTGGGCCAATCTCCGCCGTCGTAATACCTGACCTCATCCACCCGGTTGCCCAAGGCATCCACAAGCCGGATCCATTCGCCACTGTTCGAAAGCTGGCCGCTGAAGGGACCGATCACGTTGCCGATCCCATAACGCGCTGCGATCCATGTCGGATCCTTGGCCACCACCAGCCATTCCCCCGGCGGTATGAGCGTGCCCTGCGGGAACTCAAACGAAATCCCCTTGCTCAAACTCCAGCCGCTCAGATCGATCGCCGCGTCAGTCCGGTTGTACAACTCGAGATACTCATCCTCCGGCAGATCCGAAATCGGGTGATACATGATCTCATTGATGATCACACCGCCCTCGAACGAGAACACGGCCGCACCGCCCGGTGAGGGTTGACTCATGGTCACCCACTCCTCCGCCCCGTCGGGATAGTGGCCGAAACTGTGATCCAGCAGGAGCTGCTCATCGAATCGGACCGCGTCCAACACCCGCGAGCCGTCCGCGGATGTCAAAAAGACCCGCTCTCCTAACGAGCTCAGCCCAAACTGCAGTTGCTCACGGTCGAATTGGATGTGGGCACCCGGTTCAAGCACCGTCCCAAACGGGATTTGGAAGGCGGTACCTTCGACCAATTGATCCCGGTCGTCGCTGATCCAGAGTCCGCCGATCTCAACGCTCCGCGTCCCTCGATTGTACAGCTCCAGCCAGTCGCCCGAAGTGCCCCCGGTCGCCGCCGACATCAATTCGTTGATCACGACCTCGGGCCATTTCTTCCTGCCCATTCGATGGTTCAAAGCCGATACCGCTCCAAGGTCGGTCGGCTCACGAATCCCCTTGAAATAGGCGGCGTGGGCGCCCTCAGGCACGAATTCCACCGGCCCATCCGCGCGCCATCCCCGCAGGCGCGCAGCCAGGATGAAGTCGTTGCTCGAAATCCCCGTATTGACCCCCTGAATCGCCAATACATTCTCACCAACTCGGAGCTTGTCCATGTGCTCCGTGATATCGAACTCCGCGTAGTCGGCGAGCTCTGGCAGTAAGTTCAGGCTGGTCCCGTTATGCGGCACCGCAATACCCGGACTCTCACGGACCGTAGTCGAGCGCATGACCTCCTGCCCGTTGAGGTAGGCGATGAAGGCGTCGTCATAGAAGACACCCAGCTCCAAACCGCTCCATCCGTCCTGCGTTGAGACCGAAAACGGCAGGCGGACATACACGGTTGTATAGAGAAAGAGCATGTCGCCCAGCTCCGTCGCAATGGGATACGGCCCCATTGGATCCATCCCCAATGGCATCGAGCCAAGGAACCAGTCACGATCGTCAAAACCGAGTTCGGTCCAGGCTTCCATCGAAAGGCTGGGGCCCGGCGCGGATGGGCGCGAGAATCCCCCCGGCACGCCCGGGGTGCCGCCGATCAGATCGCTGATATCCCAATTCTCCGGCGCGTTCAGGTCTGCAAACGGATTGAGCAACTCGAGCGAGTGTCCCGTGCCGTCGGCTGCGACCGGCCACGGCCGACGATCGTCATACTCCATCTGGAGCAATCGGCCGCCACCCTCGACATAGACCTCCAACACCTCACCGTTGTTCGCCAGGCTCCCGAGCCAGGGACCGAAGACCGCTGCGTCCCCAAAGTCGACCCCCAGAAACTGATAGAAGGTATTGAGGGCATCAGGACTCTTGGCGATCAGTAGACATTGCTCGGGCCCCAACAACGTCCCCGCGGGAAACGCAAAGCTCACCCCGCCGCCGATCGCATAGCCGGTGAGGTCCTCCGTCTCGGGACCGGGGTTGTACAGCTCGAGATACTCGAGCGCCTCCCCGCCCACAGCATCGTCCCCCGGCAACGCCATCGGATGATACATGATTTCCGAAATCGTCAGGCCATGCCCCGCCGCCAGGAAGACCACCCACATTGCTGAGGATACCCAAATCCTCTTTGCCATCGAGCCACTTTCAAACATTGGTAGGTCTCCCTGGTCCGGACTCGGAATCCCGAGCCACATAGCGCTCCTCGATTGCGATTCCCGCTGCGCTGTCGCGACTCAGCAGTGCACCGGTTACGTTCGTCCAGACCTCGTGTATCCGCCAGACGGGATGAGGGTGACAAGGCTAAAAGGGATATCGCTCCTGGGTCTCCTCTTGGCCGATCTCCACACAGGTCCGCTCTTCCATGGCATACTCATCCATCGAAATGCTCTGATACGCGTATTTACGACCCGTCACGCTGCTGAAACCCGCATGCCGTCCCGTACGATCCAAGACCAACAGGTTCATGCCGCCTCCCCAGCCGTCACGTACCCGCCGGAGAAATTGCATCGCCCGTGTCCCCGCCTCCAGCGGAGCCAACCCCTGCTCCAGATGGATCACCGTACGAAGCGCGGTCCCCCCCTGGATCGCCAACTCGCCGCGGCCGGTGCAACAGGCAGCTCCGCATCGGTTGTCCGCGTAAAACCCAGCACCTGCCTGCGGCGAATCCCCTACCCGCCCCGGATATTTCCAACCGATGCCGCTGGTGCTCACACAAGCGGCGAGATCGCCCGCGCGATCCAATGCAATGAAATTGACCGTCCCACCCCAGCGCTCCTCACGCAGCGCCCGCCGGCAACACTCGGTCAGATGATCTTCATCCACCGGCCAGACACCCCGCTCCTGCAGCCGTGCCCGCCACTGCGCCTCCGCCTCCGCCGTCAGGTGCTCCGCCTGCTCGAACCCATGCTCCTGCGCAAACCGTGCCGCCCCCGGTCCGACCAACAGGGAGTGGGGCAACAGCTCCAGTACCTTGCGCGCCACGCGCACCGGCTCCAGGTACCCTTCCAAGGCCGCCACCGCTCCCACCGATAAGGTCGCGCCATCCATGATCCCGGCGTCCAGTTGGACCTGCTTTAAGAGATTGGGAACCCCACCAATCCCCACCGTCCGGTCCTGACGATTCAATTCCACCGGTAACGCGGCCGCCTCCAGCGCGTCCAAGGCACGCCCGCCTGCGCGCAGCACCCGTAGCCCTGCCTCCAGCCCGATCGCGCCGTTCTCACTGCAGATCATCAACGGTTCGGTCGCCATACTTTATCAACCCTCCCTGCCCGCATCGCGGTTCCGAGTTCCACCCAGTTCGCCGGTCCAGCAGCCTACACCTTCGAAGCTGAAAGCGCAGCCGCCAGCGCCATCCATTGCGCGGAGCCGATCCGCTCCGCCCGCACATCCACAGGCAGCCCCACCCGCTCCAACCCCGATTCGATCTCGGCAACCGGCCGCTTCAGCGCCGCCGAACAGAGACCGGCCACCTTCTTTCGCCGCTGGCTGAACCCCGCTCGGATCAACTGCTGCGCCAATGCCCATTCCGGGGAGGCAGGCGAATGCCGCATCTCCTCCGGCAACGGGCGCAAGCGGACCACCGCCGATTCGATGTCGGGACGCGGATAGAACACGTTGCGCGGCACCCTGCGCGTCAACGCCAGCTCGAACATCAGGCCGAGCCGTGCCGTCGGCGCCCCAAACTGTGAATTCCCCGGTACCGCCGCCAGCCGCTGCGCCATCTCTAATTGTAATAGAAACTGCCCCAAACGGATGCGCGCCTCCAAAAGCTCTGTCAGGTGCATGATGATCGGGGTGGAGACCGAATACGGCAGGTTCCCAAGCACAACCAGGCCCTCACCGTCCATCGCCGATCGCAGCGGGGCGAGCGCATCGCGATCGATGCGCAGAAAATCAGCAGTCAGAATCGACAGCCGCCCGGCAGGCAATTCCTGCGCGACCTCCCCGAGCCAGGCGGCCATGCGTAAGTCTTTCTCCACGCCGAACACACACGGTTGCGCAGGATGATCCAACAACGCCGCGGTCAATGCGCCCAGGCCCGGTCCGATCTCCAACACAGACTCGCCCGGCCGCAGGGGTAGATCCGCCACCATGGCACGCGCCATGCTAGGGTCAATCAGGAAATTCTGCCCCAGCTTCCGGCTCGGTCGCAGCTCCAGCGCCGCCATGGCGCGGCGCACCTCCGACGGGGTACGCGCCAAAAAAGCCGGTTCGCTCATTCAGTACCTCCCCGTCGCCCGGTCTCGTTCAAACCCCGCCCACTCACTCCGATGCCACACCCGCCACCCGGCAAGCCAGGTTGATCGCCTCCACCATGCTGTCCGGGGAAGCTACCCCCTGACCCGCAATATCATACGCGGTTCCGTGGTCGGGGGACGTCCGGATGATCGGTAGCCCGAGCGTCACGTTCACGCCCTGGTCAAAGGCCAACATCTTCAACGGTCCCAACCCCTGGTCGTGATACATGCAGACCACGGCGTCCCAATTCTCATTCAAGGCGCGGTAGAAGATCGTGTCAGGCGGCAACGGCCCGATCACCGAGAGCCCGACCTCCACCGCCTGCTGCACCGCCGGCCCAATCACCTCGAGCTCCTCCGAGCCCATACACCCGTTCTCTCCGGCATGCGGGTTCAGGCCGGCCACCGCAAGCACCGGGTTCTGAATCCCAATCCGCTTCAACCATTGGCTCGTCAGCGCAATGACCTCCAGGATCCGCTCCCGCGTGATCGCGTCCGCAACCGCGCGCAACGGTATGTGCGTCGTGACCAAGGCCACGCGCAGCGGTCCGCCAACCAGCAGCATCACATGCGACTTCGCAGCCGTCAGCTCCGCCAAAAGCCCCGTGTGCCCTGCATGCTTGCAGCCGGCAAGCGCAAGGCCCTCTTTGTTGACCGGTGCCGTCACCAGCGCATCCAGAGCACCGTCCATACAGAGGGCAACCCCCTCTTCGATCCAGTGCAACGCCGCCTGCCCCGCCAGCGCACTCACCCGGCCGAACGCCACGTCCGATAGATCCAGTCCACTCGTGTCCAGCAAAAGGGCATAGTCATCCCGCTCCTCAAGCTCCTTTCTCGAGTGAATGACCGGTAGCGCCAACTCCTCGCCGATCGCCTCACAGAGCCGCTGGAAATAGCGCTCCTCCCCAAGTAGCACATACCGAATCCCCTGCTCCGGTACACGCGCATGCACAATCGCCTTGAGCGCGACCTCGGGTCCGATTCCAGCCACATCCCCGAATGAAATCCCAATCGTCTTCATAAAATCAGTCGTACACCTTTACATAGGCATTCTGCCGGAGCTTCTCGATCCAATCCCGGTAGCGCTTCGTCTTCTCCGCATCCTCCAGGCGCTTCTGGATCTGGAGTCGAACCTCGGAGAGCGGAAGATAGCCGGCCTCCTTGCGATCCTCTACCCGAAGGATATAAAATCCCGATTCCGTGGGAATGACCTCCGAGTATTGCCCCGGCTGGAGCGAGAAAGCCACCTCCTCGAGGTCCGAACGTAAAAGCGTCCCCTTTTCCACCCAGTCCCAGTCACCGCCCTTGTCTCGAAACGCACCCGAGGAATACTCCCGCGCAAGATCTTGAAACGCTTCCCCGGCGCTCAGCCGCTCGACAATCTCTTCCGCACGCTGCTTGGCCGCCGCACGCTGCGGGCTGTCCTCCTCGCCCTCGATCAGTATCAACCAGAGCTTCACCTGGGGCGCCTGCTTGAAATCCTCCTTGTGATCCTCGTAATATCGGATCACCTGGCCCGGGGGAATCGTCACTTCACGCACAATGCGGGAGCGCATCACCTGCACGATCAAACGTTCCTCCACATTCTCCCGGAATTCACCGTACGTCATGCCGTCATTGCGCAACGCCCGAAGGAACGCCATGCGATCGCCACCGAACAGCCGGACCACCTCCTTGGCGACCTCGCTCTCC
Source organism: uncultured Verrucomicrobiota bacterium (assembly GCA_937875495.1). Taxonomy (GTDB): domain Bacteria; phylum Verrucomicrobiota; class CALLYA01; order CALLYA01; family CALLYA01; genus CALLYA01. The sequence continues at coordinate 3,667 of CALLYA010000069.1, read as the reverse complement.
ACGTACTCCGCCGGCATCCCGAACTCTTGCTGGTGGAAGTAGTCGATGATCAAACGCTTCTCGATCATCTGATCCAAGGCGTCCCGCTGCGACTCCTCGATGCGGGCACGCAATTCCTGCCCCGAATACGCCCGGCGTAAGCGCTCAATCTCGACCTGCAAAACCGTGTTCAACTCGGAAATGGTAATCACCCGGTCGTTCACTTGCGCGGCAACACCATCACCAAGGATCCCCTCCAGCGGGCCGTCCACCGGGATATACTCCGCCGGATCCTCCCCCAACGGTGCACCCTTGTCCGGTTTTTCCTCCTGCGGCGGAGGAATAAAGGGCCGTGGCCCAGCCGGGTCCGCCGTGTAGCTATCCTGCCCCATAACCGCCCCCGCCATGCCCGCGATCAGAAGCAAACATGCCACGCCAAAGCGGCCAAAACGTACTCTGTCTATCCTCATGCCAATTTCCCTCGCCGACCGCCGACCATCCCTGTCCGAACTAACCCTCAGCAATGGAATACGGTTTGGTTCTCGCTACTTGATCCATCATCCGATCCGCTACAATAGGCTCTAGGATTTCCATGATCAACGGAAGAATCTTGCCGCGTCACGACTAGGCCTGCCGCGGCACTTGGGCATCAGGCCCAAGTGCGAGGGTCAGAGGTCGGATTGCCTGTCCACAACGTCCACAACGTCCACAACGTCCACAACGTCCACCCTCCCCTCACCAGCACGCCAAGCGTCCTCTATCACAACGCCACCGCCACACCCACAGCCGGCCTCCTGCTCGAGGCGTCCGGCCGCAGGCAGGACCTTTGCCCCGGCCATCGCGATCAGGTACACTCCCGCATCATGCAGAAGTTCCTCGTCAAACATTGGTTCATCCTCGCCATCCTCGGCGTCCTCCTCCTCGGTGTCACACTCGCACCCGCCGTCGCAAGTCCAATGGAGCAGTTTCCCCTGCGCTTGATGATCATCCTGGTCATGTTCTTCACCGCTGTCTCCATGCCGAGCTCCGCCATCACCTCCGCCCTGCGCACCCCCACACCCGTCCTCTGGGCACTCCTACTCGGCTATTCCGTCGTCCCCGGACTCGCCCTCCTGGCTGCGAGAACCCTCTTTCACCATCATACCGATCTCGCTGTCGGACTCCTCATCGCCGGCGCGGTGCCCTGCACCCTAGCCTCCGCCGTCATCTGGACCCGCCTCGCCAGGGGCCAAGAGGCCATCGCCCTCCTGGTCACCCTCTCCAGTAATCTCCTCTGCTTCGTCGTCACCAGCGCGTGGGTCGCCGGAACCACCGGAACCGACGTTCAGCTCGAACTCGGACCCATGGTCCGCAACATGTTCGTCGTCATCGCGTTCCCCGTCGGACTCGGCCAAGCGCTTCGCCGGAACCAACCGGCTTCCGACCTCGCCGATCGCTGGAAAACACCGATCGCCGTCCTCAACCGCTGCCTCATCCTCCTGGTGGTCCTCAGCGCAGCGGTCAAGGCAGGCGAGCGCTTTCGAACCACCCCCCTCCCGATGGGCCTCCTCCTGACCCTTGTGGCGACCTGCCTCGGCATCCACCTGATCACCTGGAGCCTCGGCTGGTTCAGCGGGCGGAACCTTTTCAGGTTCTCACGTGAAGCCACCATCGCCGTCGCCTTCAGCGGCAGCCAAAAGACACTCCCTGTCGGCCTCTTCGTCGCCAGCCAATACTTCCCACAACTCGGTCTCGCCAGCCTCCCCATCCTGGTCTACCATGTCACACAGTTGGTCAGCGATACATGGATCGCAGCCGCACTCGCCAACCACCACCAACCCATCCCTGTCCATGAACCCCTCACCGCAAACCAAGAATCAGGCGTATGAGGCAGCCACTCGCGAGATCCATGCCGTCCTCTCAGGCGAGAGCGATCTGACCGCACAGATGGCCACCATCGCCTGCATCCTCCATCACCGTCTTCCACATTTTTTCTGGACCGGTTTCTACCGGCATGCCGCCCCCCGAACCCTCGTCATCGGCCCCTACCAGGGCACCCTCGGCTGCCTGCGGATCCGGTTCGATCAGGGCGTCTGCGGCGCCTGCGCCTCCACGGAACAGACCGTGATCGTCCCCGATACCCACGCCTTTCCCGGACACATCGCGTGCGACCCAAGCTCCCAAAGCGAGATCGTCGTGCCCGTCTTCGACACGCACCACCGCCTGATCGCCGTCTTCGATGTCGATAGCACCCAACCCGCCGCGTTCGATGCCGTCGATCAACTCTACCTCGAGCAAATCATGACCCGGTTCGCCAACCCCCAGTCAATCGCTTAGCCAGCCCAAGCAATGAGGACCCCCATGGCCGACTCCTGCCGTATCATCAATGCCCGCCTCCTTCAGCAAGACCGTGAGATCCAAGGTGCCGAAGTGATCGTCGATCAGGGGATCATCACCTCTATCGGCCCGCCCAACGCCTCCACCGAAACCCCGCCCCTCCCGACCGTCGACCTCGCCGGGCAATGGCTCGCAGCAGCTCCGATCGAAATCCATATCCACGGCGCCGGCACGTTCGGCTTCGAAACCGATACCCCCGATATCCTCGAGAATGGGGTCCGCTTCCTCCTCGACCGCGGCATCGGCTGGGTCATGCCAACCCTCGCCTTCTCCGAACCGCCGCTCCGACGCATCGCCGCCGAACTCGATGCAAAACCGTGGCTGCGCCGGTTTGTCCCCGGGATCTACCTCGAAGGCCCGTTCATCAACCCCAAAAAACGCGGCGGCATCCAGCCGGAGATGATCGAGCCACCCAATCCGGAACGCCTCGAGCAGATCCTCGAAATGGGCCGTGGCCACGTCCGTATGATGACCTTCGCCCCGGAAATCCCCGGCACTGCGCAGCTCGTGCCCATCCTGCGCCGGCACGGCGTCATCCCCTGCCTCGGACACTCCCTCGCCAGCGCCGCAGAGTCCGTGGCCGCCCTCGACGGCGGACCCTTCAACACGACCCACCTCTTCAACGCAATGTCCGGCCTCTCACACAAAGACATCGGTATGGCCGCACTCCCGTTTCTCGAAAAGGAGGTCTACTTCGAACTCAACGGTGACCGGGTCCATGTCACACCCGAAATGCTGCAGCTCTGTTCCACCACTCTCTCCCCGGCTCGCCGCATCCTCATCACCGACGCGGTCATCTCAGCAGGCCTCAACTACGGCAACTACCACTATTTCGGCCACACCGTCGAATCCGGAACCAACGGGGTCCGCTATACCCAATCAGGCACCTTGATCGGCTCCAACCGCCTCATCTTCGATGTCATCCGCAATATGCAGGCCCTCACCTCCGAACCGCTCTTTCAACTCTGGAACAGCGTGACAACCGTCCCCTCCGAATTGCTCCAACTGCCGGAAATAGGCGCCATCCAACTCAATCAGCCCGCACGCATGGTCGCCTTCGACAACGACTTCCGCGTCACCCACAAATGGGGCTTTGTTTAACCACTGCGCCCTCCCGATGACACCTGGGAAAGAGGGCGGAGATCGGTTGTGGCTGTGGGAGTATGCCAGGTCGAGAGTTGGGCCGGTGACGGGTTTGTAGACGTTTTGTTCACGCATAATCCCCTGCTTCCCTCCCTTCCCTCCCTTCCCCGATTCTCTCGATTAACTCGATTAACTCGATTAACTCGATTAACTCGATTAACTCGATTAA
>CALLYA010000068.1 GCA_937875495.1 uncultured Verrucomicrobiota bacterium | reverse complement strand
TGCCGTTGTCCTGGGGACTCGCGGCGCTCTGTGAGAGGGGGTTGCGAGGATCGGCTTGGGGGGCAGGTTCGTCCGCGCTGCAAAGGAGTGTGGCCGACAGCAGCATTCCCGTCGCGAGGCAGAGGAGCGACTGTTTTGCCGAGAATTGCAGGAGGGGCGGGTGGAATGGAGTTTTCTTCATTCGTCTACTCTGGTGCGATCGGATGATGCGACTGCGAAACCGCGATGATGCTTATGGCGACCTTCAGAGGTTGGGTTCGGATTCGATCTCTTGAAACAGGTATTGAATTTCGGTATCGATCTCAGTGGCCTGGATCAGGATGTCGGGTGTGGACGGGGTGTAGAGGTCCTCCTCCGCCATGGCAAGGAGTATTTCCAGGTCCTCCAACCGATCCTCAACCTCGGCGGTCCAGGGATCTTGCCAGGCGGCGCGCAGGAATGCGTCTTCCGGGGTGTAGAGGTTGCCGGATTCGGCAATCTGGACGGGAGCCGAGGGAACGAGCAGCCGGAGCATGCCCCAACCGGCGACCAAGAGGATGGCAAGGGATGCTGTTGCCAAGAGTGGGCGCAAACTTGCGGCACGGAGGTGAGCCCGGGTGGAGGTTGGGGCGCGGGGTGCCTCGACACGTGCGGCATGCAGGATCAGGCCATCGAGGTGCGCGGGTGGTTGGTCCACCATTGCGGATTCCAGGACGATCTGATCGATCGATGCAACTGCCGCCGCGCAGGCTTCCACCTTCGCTTTGCATTCCGCGCATCGTGTGAGGTGGAATGCGACGGAGGCGCGCCGGAGAGGGGGGAGTTCATGGGTGATCCAGCCGAACTGGTCACCGTCGGTCAAGTGTCTTGCCATCGTTAATCTCCCTTCATCGCGTTCGGCATTTCGGGGATATCGGGGCCGAGTGCAGAGCGCAGCTTCAAGACCGCGTAATGCATTCTGCCCAGGACCGTATTCAATGGGGATTTCTGCAGAGTGGCGATCTCTTTAAAGGACATGCCGCTTTTGTATCGGAGGAGAAACACCTCCCTTTGGCTCTCGGGCAACCGCTCAACCTCCTGCCAGATGCGCAGCCCGAGCTCCTGGTGGATGGTCGCCTGATCCGGCCCCGGTCGGTCGCAGGCGAGGGAGTCTTTGAGGCTCAGCGTATCGTCATCGCCGCCTTCGTAAGAGAGTTGGTCCCTTCGTCGCCGCACCCGGTCGATGACCATGTTGCGTGCGATGCGAAACAGCCATGCACGGAATTTGTCCTGGTGACGGTACCGCGGAAGGGCCTTGATGGCGCGCAAAAAGGTCTCCTGGTAGACATCTTCGGCGTCCGAGGGGTTGCCGACCATTTGTCGGATGTATCCGAACAATGGCCGCTGATACCTGCGAAAGAGATCTTCGAACGCCGTGACGTCTCCGTTGAGATAACGTCGGACCAATTCCTCGTCAGATACTTCCTGGTGCGTGCTGTCAACCACCTTGTCATCTTTCACGAGAAAGGCTTCCGGATGCAAGCTCGCTGTTGCGATTGTTCCGTCCATGGGGTCTCCACCGTTCATACAAGGGTAAGGCATCCGATACGGTTTTGCCTGCTTGATTGGTCCAACGGTTGGTCGGAGCCCATTATTGTGGAGGTGAGCATTTCCCGGCGAAGCGGTTCAGCCCAGGCCCACGCTTCCCCACATCCGGGCGGTCCAGTACAAAACAAAATGGAGCGCTCGGGTCTGAGCGGCAAGCCAATCCTTCATGGAGAGGGTGTCATGTCCGATCCAGAGCAGGATCAGCTGAACGAGCAACAGGTTGCCGGCCAGGATGAACACCCAGGAGAGAAAGCGGCCGTAGTGGGTCAGATCGGGTTGAAACTGGGATAGGCACATGATGGTGAAGGTGACGTGGAACCCGAAGGCCATGCCTGCCAGGGAAAGGATGACCGTGTGGAGATATTCGATGGGGGCGATGGTTCGGCCGATTTCCCAAAACAGGATGATGAGCAAGAGGTAGAAGGGGCTGACATAGGGGGCGAGACTGATCAGGAGATTGTTGCCGTGCAGCCGCACGCTCCCACCATCGTTGGAGATGGTGAGGTTCTCCGCGCGAACGCGAAAGAGGCCGGCGAACAGCACGTGCGTAAGTTCATGCCCGATCACATAGAGTCGGATCGGCAATGGCAGTGCAAACGAGCAGAGGATCCAGGCCATAACACCACTGAGAAAGAAGGCGCCGTAAATGATCAATGATTCCTCCTGGACGGCCTGTCGCCAGAGAAAGACGATCCCGAGCGAAAGCCAGATCACCATGGGCGAGAGCAGGATCCCTGCCAGGCAGTGCTGCATGGTGACCAATGGGCTCTTCCTCGGCAAGGTGATGGCCATAGGTCTGGCCTGAGCGCGGAGGGTCGAGTGGGCACGTCCGCCGCCCTGGGTGCGTGTTGCCTGCCGAGGGATGGACCGGTTTCGGGACCTGGGAGCGTGTGTCTTCTCCGAGTCCGCGGCCTGGGTCGGCCTGGGGCTGACGCGGCGGGGGGTAGGCTTCCGCGAAGGCGGCAGTTTAGAGTGGCCCTCGCGGGAGGTTCGAGCGGACCTGCTGTGTGGTGCTTGAGCGATTTGGCGTTGATTGCGCATGCCGTCTGAGATGCTTCTGGATGCCATCGGACTGAGCCCCTCGTGGAGTCGGCGGACCCATCGATCTGCCATCGGTGGTTCGAGGGGACATCCACTGTAATAGGGTTGGTGGGGGTGTGGGAGTCGAAAAGGGCGAAGATTGCAGGGTAGCCGTTCCTGACCGTCAAACTGTCAACCGATTTTCCCTGGCCGCCGTCGCTGCCCACTTTCGGCCTGGGATCGGGGCTTGGATTGATCCGCGTCCAACCACGGGACCGGCTCCGCAAGCCCGTGGAAGGGAATCCTGCGGCGATGGCTGTGTGGCAAGAGGTCGTGCGAAAACGGGCGATCCTTCAGCCATCGCCGCCAGGAAATGGTTGCCGATCATTTCGATCATTCTCCGAATCGAAATCGAAATCGAAATCGAAATCGAAATCGAAATCGAAATCGAAATCGGGATCGGGATCGGGATCGAAATCGGGATCGGGATCGGGATCGGGATCGGGATCGGGATCGGGATCGAAATCGGGATCGATTCCTATTCTGTTTGGCACCTGGCCCTCATTCACGGCTCAAACCTCACTGCCAAGCTTTGTCAGCACCGCAACAATACGGTTGCGCAACCCGGTTTCTCCTGCCCGAATCCCATCCCGGGTCTTTTCGATACCGAGCCCGAGCTTGCTTCGCCATAGACCTTTTCGGACGGATTCTGGCTTGAGCCCATACGAAAACCTTATTGGGTCACCACGAAAGGTCTTCGGGGCTGGATGGGGAGGACTCCCGCAGAGATGGCGGAGGCGTATTGGGAGGGGGCAATGCAGATGCATCAAAGCTGTTTTCTGCAACTGTATCGGTCTGCAGAAAACGGATCTCCGCAATCCCCCCCAAAACATGGAACAGCGCTTTGCCCCCCCCCCGTGGCCAGGTCGAAAACGCCACCGCGTCCTCTG
>CALLYA010000067.1 GCA_937875495.1 uncultured Verrucomicrobiota bacterium | reverse complement strand
AATCAGTCAAATCAGTCAAATCAGTCGATTCAGTCGATTCAGTCGATTCAGTCGATTCAATCGATTCAATCGATTCCGTCGATTTCGATTTCGATTTCGATCCCCAGAGCATCGCGGTGCAGGCGACCGCCTGCGCTTAACTCTCGCGCTTCCTCAGCTTTCCGGGTAAATAGGGGGACCATGCGAATTGATGCGACAACATTGCGACGGGGTTCTCTTTCTTTGCTGGTCGTGCTCTGTGCCGGGCTGTTGTTGACTGGCTGCAGGCGGCAGCCGAAGGGCACGCCGGGATTGCCGCTTGGGGCGTTGGATGTGCGCGTGTTCGGCGCGCGCGGCGATGGGCGCCGCGACGACACGGCCGCGTTCCAGCGGGCGTTGAAGCAGGCCGGTGGGTTCGGCGGGGTCGTTGTGGTCTCACCGGGACGCTATCGCTTGACCGCGCCGCTGGAGATCGCCGGGGCCGCTTTGATGGGCGTTCGGCCTGGCGGGTTCCCCGCCGATGAGGAGACGCTGCCGGTGCTCGAGGTCGATCATGCACTCGGGCCCGTCATCCGTGCCGGTGCCGCGGCCACGGTGGAGGGATTGATGATCCGGTTCCCGCACCGCCCCGACGCGGAGCTGCCACGCCCACCTGCGATCGAGCTGAGCGGGATCGGGATCACGCTCAACGGTTTGAAGATCGAAGCCGCGTGGGACGGGATCGTGGCGGACGGGGTGTCCAACATCGGCCGGCTCTCCATGCGTGATATTTTCCTCTCCAATTGTTTCCATCACGGGGTGGTGATCACCCACACGCTCGATGTCGCGCACCTCGATCACGTCGAGGTGTGGAGTCCGGATCCGCGTGCCAGAAAGGGCGCATCGATCGGGTTCCGATTCGGCAAGAACGACCAGATGCAGGCGGTCAATCTCTTTGCGTTTGGGATGACGCTCGGCTTCATGTTCGAGGCCGAAGAGGTCGAGCCCGGGAAGTTCGAATCGACCTACGGCGATTTCGCCAATTGCGCGACCGACCAGTGCACGCGCGGCATCAAGATTGAGGGGCCGGCACGGCTCAGCTTCTCGGGCGGGACGTTTCTCAATCACCTGGAATCGTTGCTGGCCGATCATCCGGAGGCGATGCTGCGGTTTTCAGGGGCCGAGTTCAAGAGCAACGGCGGGGTCGCCGTGCACCTGCGCAAGACGGGCCGCGCGATCTTTTCCGGCAGCATCTTCCGCCGGTTCTATGGTGCCCAGGACAGGCCGCGTATCGTTGCGGGCGAGGTCGGCAGCCTGGTGGTGTCGGGATGCGTGTTCGATCCGACAGGCCCCGGGATCAAGTTCGAGCCTGGCGTGGCGCGGGCTGTGGTCTCCGGCACGATCTTTGAGGCGACGGAGTTTCCGGCCTTCCTCGAGCACGAGGCTCACCCGGGACAGCTCCTGTTGGATGGCAATATCATCTCTGACTGACCTGCCTCGACGGCAACCATTGCCTGGAGGCGACGCCTGAAGGAGCGCGGCCTTTCGGACGGGAATTAGCCACAGAGGACACAGAGTTCACAGAGCGATGTTTCTTTTTTTGCCATCGATGAGACAAACCCTTCTGCCCCCGCGTTGCTTTCAGTTTGGAAAGGCTTTTCGCCTCTGTGTTCTCGGTGATCTCTGTGGCAGGAAATTCCTCACCTGAGGCTGCCGGAAAAGGCCGATGGCGAAGCAATCTCCCCTCCCAATCATCCTCTGCGCCTCTGCGCCTCTGCGCGAGTCCTCCCCATCCGGCACCGGGGAGCCGCGATTGGGAATTCGACGATGTGAACGGCTTTACCTTTGGTCAGATTTTGGGCAAGCTGTTTGAACGCTTTTCCTGGGGGGTGGTTCTCTTGATTCAACACAAGTTTTGGACGCGCCCACGGAATCTACAGAACCGGCGAACGCGCCTTGAATGGTCTGACGTGAAAGGTCTGCCAATGAATGTGATGAAAAGATTGAGATTTGTGCCGGCGGCGCTCCTGCTGTGCACTCTGATCCCCGGCCTTCCGGGTGGGCTCAAGGGACAGGAGCCCGAGTTCCCGCCCTTTGAGAAGGTCGCCGAGGGATATGAACAGGTCATCTCCCTCGCCGATGGCTCGTCCGGCTTTTACACGCTCTGGAAGCGCGAGAAGGACGGACAGATGCTTGCGGAGTTGCCGCGTGGGTTTGAGAAGCAACGGCATTTCGTGGCGCTCACGGTCTCCAGCGGCGAGACCTTCTCAGGCCTGCAAGCGGGCGACATGTATGTCTACTGGAAACAGTACGGCAATCGGCTCGCCCTGGTCGCGCCGAACTATGAGTATCGCTCCACCGGCGATGCCGAGTCGAAGGTCTCCGTGAACCGGATCTTCACCGATCGGGTCCTGCTCGATGTGCCGATCCTTTCGATGCGCCCGAAGGGCGGACCGATCATCGACCTCGATTTCCTGCTCTTGAACAACGCGGCCGAGTTTTTTGGGTCGAAGGTCAACGGCATCAATCCGCGCCTGGCGACGATCGTCAAGGCCAAGTCCTTCCCACAGAATATCGAAGTGGCCTACGAAGTGCCGATGGCCGGCGGTGTGCTGAAGACGCTGCATTACTCGATCAGCCTGATGCCGGAGAACACCGGCTACACCCCGCGCGCGGCAGACGAGCGGATCGGGTATTTCACCACGGCCTATCGCGACCTCGGCAAGTACTCCGACGACGAGACCACCGTCCGCTATATCAATCGTTGGCGCCTGGAGAAGGCCGATCCGTCGCTGAAGCTGAGTCCGCCCAAGAAACCGATCGTCTTCTACATCGAATCGACCACACCGATCCGCTACCGCAGGTTCGTCCGGGACGGCATCCTGATGTGGAACCGTGCCTTCGAGAAGATCGGCATCGTGGGTGCCGTCGAGGTCTACTTCCAGGATGCCCAGACCGGTGCGCACATGGAGAAGGACCCCGAGGATGTCCGCTACAACTTCATTCGCTGGCTGAACAACGATGTCGGCACTGCGATCGGACCCAGCCGGGTCCACCCGATGACCGGCGAGATCCTCGACGCGGATGTCGTGCTGACCGACGGCTGGATTCGTCATTACGACGAGCAGTTCCACAAGGTGATCCCCAAGATCGCGATGGAGGGGTTCGGTCCTGAGGCGCTGACCTGGTTTGACAGCAATCCGCAGTGGGATCCGCGCATCTTGTTGGCACCGGCGTATCAGAAGCCTGAGATCCTGGCGCATCGCGCCGCCATGGGGCCACAGCCGCTGGGCGGGCATCCGATGGCCAATCTGGACACGCCGGAGTTCATCGGTGATGACCATTATGACGGACTCGTCGGGCGCTTGAGCCAGGTGAACGGGTATTGCGAATGTGCGACGGCCAAGAGCATGGATCTGATGATGCTGCGCATGACCCACGCCATGGTGAGCCAGAACGCGGCCGAGGGTGGGAAGCCCGCGAGCACCCCCTCTGATGACGACGATGATGACGAGGTCATTGACGGGATTCCCTCGCGTTTTCTGGGTCCGCTCCTGGCCGATCTGGTCTGTCATGAGGTCGGACATACACTCGGCCTGCGCCACAACTTCCGGGGCTCGTCCATCTATACGTTCGACGAGATCAACAGTGACGAGCTGCGTGGGAAGAAGGCGTTTGCCTCCTCGATCATGGACTATGTCCCGATCAATTTCGTGATCGAAAACGGCGAGGTCGCCGGCGACTACGCCATGATCGATATCGGCCCGTATGACTACTGGGCGATCGAGTTCGGCTACGGCCCCGACAGCGAGGTCAAGAAGGTCTTGTCCCGCAGCACCGAGCCGCAATTGACCTACGGCACAGACGAGGACACCTCGGGTCCCGACCCGCGTGACCGCCGTTACGACTTCTCCTCCAAGCCACTGGACTATGCCAATTTCCAGATGGACCTCGCACGCTTCCACCGCGAGCGCCTGCTGGATGAGTGGGTCAAGGATGGCGACAGCTGGGCGAAATCGCGCCAGGGATACGACATGACCCTCTCGCTCCAGACGCGTGCCCTGAGCATGATGGGCAACTGGCTCGGCGGCGTCTTCACGTCACGCGCGAAGAAGGGTGACGGCGGCGAAGGTGCGTTGGATCCGATTCGCGTCGTGCCGGCGGCGGATCAGCGAGCCGCGCTCGCATTCCTGATCGCCAACGCATTCGAGGACGAGGCCTTCGGGCTCACGCCGGAGATGCTCCGGCACTTTGCTGTGGACAAGTGGATGGACCTCGGCCAGACCTCGCTCTCGGATGAGGCCACGTACCCGGTGCACGACCGGATCATGGCGATCCAGGCGTCGGTGTTGAGCTACATCCTCAATCCGACCACGCTACGGCGTGTGCAGGACAACGAGTTCCGGGTCGACGATACCGAAGAGATGTTTACGCTGGCTGAGATCTTGGATGCGGTGAAGCACGCGGCGTGGACCGAGCTCGAACAGGAGATCGACGCGGACGCGCTGTTCGACCCCCGCACCCCGATGATCTCGAGTCTGCGCCGAAACCTGCAGCGGCAGCATGTGAGCCGGTTGATCGCCCTGAGCCTGGAGAACACCGGCAACTCAGCGCTGCGCACGGTCACGAGCCTGGCCCGCAGGCAGCTGCGCCAGCTCAATGATGAGATCGGCGGGATGCTCCAGCAGAACGGCGAGAAGATGGATGCTTACACCCATGCGCACCTGGAGGATCTCCAGGTATTGATCGCCAAGACGATCGACGCACAGGTAATCGTCAGCTCGCTGTAACTTTCACGAGTCGGCACAAAACGGCCCGGGCGCTTCCGCACCCGGGCCGCCTTTTTTGAAAAGGGCGCTACGCTATGGTCGGGGTTGCCTGGCCTGCCTTCAGCCCTGCTTGGATGGAACGAAAACTTCCTTCCAATGCATCCTGGCCTGGATGAGGGTGGTCAAACCCGAACGGCAGCCGCATTCAAGGGTCCCAGAACAGGTCGTGGAACCGGTCCAATCTACTCGTAGCGTTGGTCGATGTAGGTCTTGATGTCCAGCCACTCCTCCTCAGGCGGCTTCTCGGAGAACGGCTTCCCAGCCTGTTCATACCAATATTTCGAGTTGTCGACGTCTCCCTCTTTACGGTGGAGGTAGGCGTGAATCCAACAGGCTTCCATTGAATCCAGCTTCTGCACGATGTTGTGGGCTGCGGCCCAGTTCCCAAGGGAGTCCTCCGCCAACGCGGTAAGCAGCTCGTCTCGCATGGACTTGGGTCCTTTCTCTTCCATTAGGCTTTTCCGTGTGAAGTTGATCCGATTGAATTGGCAATTCCCCTTCCGGGGAAAGCAAATTTAGTCCATCCCTAATCGTCAAGGCAACCAGAATTGTGCAGGCAAAATAATAATTCCAAACCCAGGCAGAAAACCGTCCGAAACGGCAGACGACGAAGCCCCCCCCGGCTTACCCATCCGGAGCCGGAGAGCCTCGCGCAGAGGCGCAGAGACGCCAAGGCGTTTTCGAGCCGGCCATGGGGGTGGGTAGGGTCAATCCCTTGATCCAGTTTTTTGGGAGTGGATCCTGGGCTTACCCGTTGCCGAATGACCGACAAGAGTCAGGTTCCTACTCCTACTCCTACTCGTACTCGTCCCCGTCCCCCTCCCCAAAATCCTCTGCGCCTCAGCGCCTCTGCGCGAGAACTCCCCATCCGGCCACGGCGGCCGGGGATCAGTGAACACTTTATCTTTCCACCGCGGCGGGGTATGAAGAGTAAGCCTGCCCCTCAGTGGCATTCAGCCCGAAGCCTTCAACCATACCACCTCAAGGATTTCGCAATCATGTCTTCCCTTTCGCGACAGCGCCCATACCGGTTGTTTCCGCTGCTTTCCGCGGCGGTTTGTTGTTTCCTGCTCTTCAGGTCCGCCGGCCGGCCGGAGGTCCTGTTCACCGAGGGGTTTGACGGACTCCTCGACACGCTCCAGCCGGCCCAGGCCGAGAGCATTCCGGCCGCCACGCTCGGGTGGACGCATACCCCGCCCCCCGGTTGGAGCATTGACAACAGCGCGATGGGAACAGGCGGGATGCCGGAATGGCGTGGGTGGTCTTTTGCGACCCCGGCCTTCTGGACGGCTGCCGATATGCAGGAGCGCGAGGCGTTCTCGCTTGGCAGCGGCGTTCTGGCGATCGCGGATGCCGACGAATGGATGGACCAGGCGGCATCCGGTCAGTTCAACAGTGTGTTGGTCTCCCCGCCGATCACAGTCCCGGCCGACCGTGTCCTCTATCTCTCCTTCGACTCGCATTTCCGGCCGTATGCCGACATGACGGCGGAGGTCTTCATCGCGTTCGACGGCGGTCCGCGGCAGCGAATCCTGCTCTATGACGCCCAGGCTGGGAGCGCGAACAAAGGTGCGGACCGCCTGAACGAGAGTCTCCAGTTCACCTTGGCGCCGCGGCCGGAGCCTGCCGAGCTCACGCTCTCGTTCTCGCTGACCCAGGGCGGCAACGACTGGTTCTGGGCGATCGACAACCTCGTACTGACCGATGCGCCGCCCTCGAATCTCTCCTTGCTCGCACCGAACGGGGACGAGTCGTGGGAAGCCGGCACGCTCCAGGAGATCCGCTGGGCAGTGGACGATCCGACCGGCTCGGTGCTCGTGGAGCTGATGCGCGGCGAGAGCCTGGTCAGCACCCTGGCGACGCTGCCCCTGGCCGAGCGCGCCTTCGATTGGCAGCTGTCACCCTATCTGGCCGACGGCGATCAGTATCGGATCCGCCTGCGCACCACCGCGCAGCCGGTCCTGGAGGACCTCTCCGACGGTGCGTTCACGGTCTTCGGCGCGCGTCCTGAGCCTGTACAGACCGGCGGTCCGCGCGGCGACGGCAGCTATATCGTCCCCACGCGGCAGGTGATCCAGCCGGCCGGCAGCTCGATCACGTTCGGCGGGCGACCGGTCGATCTGGCGGTGCATCCCAACGGCCGCATCCTCTATCTCAAGGACGACCGCGGTGTGGTCGTGGTCGACAGCGACGCGGGGAGCGTGTTGCAGGAACTGCCGACCGCCGGCACGTCGATGCACGGCATTCTCCTGACGCATGACGCGAAAGCGTTATTGGTCACCGACGCCGCTCAAGGCGTGCACGAGTTCACGGTGGGCGCAGACGGGCTGCTGACCAAGGCACGCGAGATCACGCTCGCCGCCGGTGCCTATCCGTGTGGTCTGGCCCAATCCCCCGACGGCGGCCGGCTCTATGTCTGTGCCAGCAAGCGCAACGCGCTGGTGGTCATCGTCTACGGAACAGGGCGCGTACTCGGCGAGATCCCGGTCGGGATCGCGCCGTACGACGTGGAGATCGCGCCCGACGGCGCGACCGCGTACGTCTCCAACTGGGGCGGGCGCCAAGCGGAACCTGGTGAAAAGACCGCCGATTCCGCCGGGACAGCGGTCCCCGTCGACGAACGCGGTGTGGCGGTCAGCGGCACCGTCTCGATCGTCGATCTCGCAACGCGCAAGGAGCTCGTGCAGTTGGAGACCGGCCTGCATGCCGCTGACCTCGTCCAGACCGAGGACGGGCGGCTCGTCTTCGTCGCGAATGCGAATGCGGACACGGTATCCGTGATCGCGGCGTCGGCGCGCAAGGTCGTGCACACGTTCCTCGTCCGGCCCGAGGCGGATATGCCCTATGGCAGCGCATCCAACGCGCTCGCGCTCGGTCCCGAGGAACGCCGGCTCTATGTCGCCAACGGTGGCAACAACGCCGTTGCGGTGCTCGATGTCGCATGGCTGACCCATCGGAGCGAGCCGAACAACTGGAGCGGCTGGATGGTCTTCGGGATCGACGAGAACGAGTCCCCACTCAAGGGGCTGATCCCGACCGGTTGGTATCCGGGCGCGGTCGCGGTGCATGAGCAGTCGCTGTTTGTGGCGAATGTCAAAGGCAAGGGCTCGCGCGGCGGGGCCGGCAACCAGGTCAAGGCGTTCACCGGCTCGGTCAATAAGATCGCCCTGCCGCAGGATTCCGAGCTGGCCGCGATGACGAGCCGGGTGGAGGAGCAATCGCTCCTGCCGGATGTCCTGCGCGCGTTCCTCCCGCCGCGCCCCGACGTGCCGCCGCGGCCGGTCCCCGAACGCGTCGGTGAGCCGTCCGTCTTCAAGCATGTCGTCTATGTGATCAAGGAGAACCGGACCTACGACCAGGTCTTCGGTGACCTGCCGCAGGGCAATGGCGATCCGAGCCTGACCACGCTCGGGCGCGAGGTCTCGCCCAACCACCACGCCTTGGCGGAGGAGTTCGTCCTGCTTGACAACTACTACTGCAACGGCGTGAACTCCGCCGACGGGCACTCCTGGGCGACCGAGGGCAACAGCACCGATCATCTGGAAAAGGCGTTCGGCGGCTTCTCCCGCAGTTACACCTTCGGCGACGATCCGCTGACCTATTCCACGACCGGTTTCGTCTGGGACAACGTCATGGCGCATGGCAAGACCTTCCGCAACTACGGCGAGTTCGACTATGCGACCCCGGTCCCGTTCACGGATAACTGGCTCGATATCTACAACGACTTCATCGACAACGGTCGCCTCGACACCTACCGGTTCCAGAAGAGCATCGGCGTCGAGCGTGTGCTCGAGCATACCGATCCCGACTACCCCGGCTGGAACATGAAGATTCCGGACATCGTGCGCGCGGACATCTTCATTCGCCGGCTCCAGGAGCACGATGCCGATCCCGAGAGCGAGTGGTACAACTTCATGCTGGTCTATCTACCGGAGGACCACGGCGGTGGCGGACCCACCCTGCGCGCGCATATGGCGGACAACGACCTCGCGCTCGGGCGGGTCGTGGACGCGATCAGCCGGAGTCGATTCTGGAACGAGACCGTGATTTTTGTGAATGAGGACGATCCCCAAGCCGGCCTGGACCACGTCGACGGGCATCGTTCGCTCTGCCTGGTGGTGAGTCCGTATACCAAGCGCGGCGCGGTGATCAGCGAGTTTTACAGCCAGACCTCGGTGTTGCACACGATGCAGCAGATCCTGGGCTGTCCGCCGATGAACCAGATGGATGCGATGGCGACGTTGATGACGGAGTGTTTTAACGACACGCCGGACGTCACCCCGTACACGGTTCGCCCGGCGACCTGGGATCTGACGGAGGGTGTCAGCACGGTGCAGGCGGACATGGATCCGCGGGAGCGCGCGTGGGCGGAGCGGATCGCCAAGATCAATCTCACACGCCCGGGAATGAAAACGCCGGATGATGACGATGCGTTGAACCGGTACTTCTGGCACCAGGCGATGGGCTGGGATACCCCCTATCCCGAGGAATGGGCGGGACATCACGGGCGTGGCCTGGGCGAGCTCGGACTCCTGTGGGAGGAGGGCGAGGAGGACTGAGCCGTTGGGCATGGATGCCTGTGCCGGTTTCGAGGTTATTCGGCGTCGGCCTCGGCATGCGCGGTCATCACGCGAAAGCGTGCATGCGCGGCCGGCTCAATCGGGAACAGGTATTCCGGTTGGGCCGTGCCCAGCAGGTCATCACTGAGCGCCTGCCAAGAATCGCCGTGATCGGTGGAGACCTCGACCCGGTAGCGCATGGCCGGGTCGGTGGTCCACCGGAGAAAGAGTTGGCCACCCGATTCGGACTGTAGGAAGAGCTTGGGCGGTTTCGGCTTGGCCCAGGCCTGGACGAACTCGAGGAACTCCGCCTCTTGCCGATCGCCGGTCGAGCGTTGGAGGAATTGCTGCGGGCGGTCGGGGTCGACGATCGCGATCAGCGGGAGGTTGAATTGGATCAGACCGACCGCGTACGGGTGCCATTCGGTGCTGTCGTCGATCAGGCTGTACCAGGGGACATAGTACTGATCGAGAACCCCGCGTACCGCTGGGTCTTCGCAGACCACCGTTTTCACATGCTGGCAGAACGCACAGGTGTTGCGGCCGGCCAGTAGAAGCACGCGCTTGCCTTCGGCAGCCGCGCGATCGAGCGCGGCCTCGCGGCTCGTCTCCCAAACGAGCTCGGCGGCCTGCACCCGCGGGCCGGGCAAGGCGGCGGTGAGAAGTAGGAGGAGACTCCAGGTGCGAACGGTTGAACGGATTCGACGAAATACCATCGCTGCTCCTCCTTCCTCCACTACCGGGGTGGACGCCGGCCTCAGTCGCCCTCCAGAAAGCGCTGAAACCATTCCGCGCTCTGCTTGGGTGTACGGGTAAGGCTCGTAGGATCCATGTGTACCAAGCCGAACTTCTTGGAATAACCGTAGGCCCACTCGAAATTGTCCATAAAAGTCCAGACCAGGTACCCGCGGAGGTCGCCGCCGGACTCGATAAACCGCTGGGCCTGTGCGAAATGCCGCTTGAAAAATTCAATGCGGTCCGTGTCATGGACCCGGCCGTCTGCCGCGATCGAATCGGGGAACGCCGCGCCGTTCTCGGTGATGAAGACCGGCGGGTTGTCGTAGCGCGTCCGAATGTCATCGAGCAGGTCGTACAGGCCCGCCGGATAGATCTCCCAATCCATTTCCGTATGGGGCGCACCCGCCGCACGCACGGTTTCGATGCGCATCGGCGTCACGTCCGGTGCGTCACGGACGATGTTGCGGGTGTAGTAGTTGAGGCCCAGGAAATCGATCGGTTCCTGCACGAGCGCCCAATCGTCCGGCTGGATCTCGAGTTCGCGGGGGAACTCCAAGGTTTCGACAAGCGCTTGCGGCCAGCTGCCGCGGAAGATCGGGTCGGCGAACCACCGGTTGTTGAACGCATCCCCACGGAGCGCCGCCTGGATATCGGGTTCGCGGTCCGTGGCCGGGGTTTGAGCGGTCATGTTGAGCGTGATGCCGATCTGTGCGCCTTTGGTGATCTCACGGAATCGCTGAACCGCAAGCCCGTGCGCGAAGAGCAGGTTCTTGGAGACCATCAGGGTCTGACGCAGATCCCGGATCCCGGGCGCGTGCACACCGGTGAGATGCCCGAGCACAGCGACGCACCACGGCTCGTTGAGCGTGATCCAGAAGGGGATTCGATCGCCGAGCCGATCGAAGATGGTCGTCGCGTAATCGGCGAACCAGAGCGGCATGTCGGGGTGTGCCCAACCGCCGATCGCCTGCAATGCCTGCGGCAGGTCCCAGTGATAGAGCGTTGCGAACGGGGTGATCCCGGCCTCTATCAGGCCGTCGGTGAGACGGTCGTAGAAGTCGAGTCCGCGCGGGTTGATGTAACCTCGGCCCTGAGGCAGCACGCGCGACCAGGAGATCGAAAAGCGATAGGCGCCCATGCCGAGACGGCGCATCAGCGCGATGTCCGCGGACCACCGGTGGTAGTGGTCGCAGGCGCGGTCGCCGGTGGCACCCTCCAAAACCTTGCCGGAGGTGTGCGCGAAGCGATCCCAGATGCTCTCGCCTCGACCTCCCTCGGCCGCGGCGCCCTCGATTTGATACGCGGCGGTGGCGGTTCCCCAGACGAAGTCGTGCGGAAAATCGGAGCGTTTCATGGGATAGACCTTAAGCCATCCAACGGCGCGCCCACGCGAATGCGTAGGCACGCACACCATGGCTTGACTTGGTTTGGGTTGGAGGTTCCGAATTTAGGCTCAGGCGCGCGCTTCCAGAGGGGCTCGCCTCAGTCAGCGCTCCACCGGAAGATCACTGCGGGCCGCCCATTCGGTCCAACTCGCATCGTACCACCGAACGTCCTCATAGCCCAGCAGGTGGCGCAGCAGAAAATAGGTCTGACTGGCCTGGTGCCCGGTCCGGCAACTCACGATGACCGGGGTGTCCTTGGGTCCGATCAGCTCCGCGTAGATCGTCTCGAGTTCAGCTATCGACTGGAAATAGCCGTTCTCGGCCAGGTCCGCCTTTGAATTGCGGTTCAGCGAGCCGGGGATATGGCCGGCACGCGCTTCGTTCGATTTCTCACCCGTGAAGAACTCGTGCGGTCGGACGTCGAGTAGGACGGCGGCCGAATTGGCTTCGGACCTGATGTCATCGGCGTCGACCGTGAAGCTGTCCGCCGCCGCAGGTGCCGGATACCGGGTCGGTTCGTAATCGGGCAGCGCCGTCAGGACCGGGTGCCCCTCGCTCGTCCACTTGGGAAAGCCGCCGTTCATGATCAACCACTTTTCATGACCGATCCGGGCGAATGCCATCCCGACGAGCGTCGCATCCTGGAGGACGTCGCCGCCGACAATGATCACGAAATCCTGGGGCCGAATGCCCATGAGGCTGAGGTGCGCCGCGATCATATCGCCGGGCAGCAGGGCGGAGGGATTGCCCTCGACCATGCCGCGCAGGCTCTCCGGCTGGAGATTGCGCGCGCCGGGGATGTGCCCCCTCGTGTAGTCGGCGTGCGAGCGGACATCGATCAGCTTGATGTTGACCGAGCCCAGGCGCTCGGCCACCCAGGCCGGCTCGATCAGGGCACCGGCATAGTTTTCGGACTGGGCTGCCGCGTTCGGGCTCGCATAGGGTAGGGCGATGCCGACCAGGAGGAGGGCCGCGAGGGTCAGGCCGTTGAACTGCCTGTGTTTCAGTGGGGGCTGTCTGTGTTGAATCATATTGCTTTCCGATGGGTGGTGGTGTCGGATCCAGGGCCCGGCCGGGGCGCTGCCACGATCCAGACCGGCGTGGAATTATAGGCGGTTTTGGCCCAAGCCGCCAGCTCGAATGCCGATGGCGGCCGACGGACATACGCGATTCGGGCGGTAACCGTTGTAAAAAAGGGCGTTTGATGGAATCGCGCTGCAGTGGGAGAGTGGTGCAGACATGCGGATCAGTTCGAACCCTCGGCGGTTCGGCAGTGTCCAATCTCTGAACATGCCCCGATCGGTGTCGGATCACGCGGGGCGTGGGCGGGTGCATCGGCACTCGGACCCGATGACTTACCATCTTCGTTTAATTCAGCACGATCGGTTGGATCGGATCAGGAAGACATCTATGAAAAGACGGCCCTACTATCTCATGCCCGGAGTGATTGCGTGTTTGGTGATGACCCTTGCACTGGTGGTGCAAGCGCAGACCTATGACCTCACCGTGACCGATGACGGTCAGAAGGTCTCGCTCAAGGCGGACAATGCATCGTCGTATGCGATCATCCAGGACCTTGCCAAACGGCTCGACATAGAGACGCGCCTGGCGCCGGATGCGGATCATCCGGTGACGCTCGATCTCAAGAATGTCTCGCCCGCGGAAGCGGTTCGCAAGCTCTCCGACTCCTTCGGGATGACCTATCGGCTCGATCCGGAGACCAACGAGATCCGGATTGTGTCGATCTACACCGGCAGCGCCGGGAATCGTTCCGCCAAGGAACTCACGACGCGCGAACTGGTGGAATCGATCCAGAAGAAGGTCTCCAAGATCACGCGGTACAAGTCGAACATGACGATGAGCATGTCGATGCTCGGTCAGAATATCAAGATGGACGGCGTGGTCATGGTCAAGGACCCCCAGCACGCGCGCATGGAGTTCAATATGCCGGGCGGACTCGGCAAGCAGGTCACGATTGTGGACGGCGATACCACCTATTCATTCAGCTCCCTGATGCCGATGGTGCAGAAGATCGACACCAAGCGCCTGCGTGAGACGCTCGGTCCCGAGCTCGGTGCGCAGATGGGGTCCGGTGGCGGCAATTCCTTCCGGCTGGACGATCCGTTCTCCGGTTATGACCTGGATGCGGTTGATTTCACGGGGACCAAGGACGCCGACGGCCGGTCGCACCACGTCTTTTCGATGGGGCTGCCGGACGGGTTTGAAGCGATGAGCGAGATCAACCCGATGATGGGTGCGATCCAGGGTGGCGAGGTCTGGTTCGACACGGAGACCGGCATCCCGGTCCGCAACACGATGCTCGATGCCAGCGGTAAACCGGTGATGGACATCCGCATGACCAACACCAACACCAATCCCACCGACGAGGATTTCGAGGGCGTCTCCTTTGCCCCGCCCGCCGACGCCAACATCATCGACATGACCGACAACATCATCCAGATGATGAAGACCATGAACCAATAAGTGGAAAGCTGTGGGGCTCTAACCAGGTTCTCCCATCCGGATCCGGATGGGAGGACTCGCGCAGAGGCGCAGAGGATAATTGGGAGGGGGGTAGATCCATCGGATCTATTTTCAGCAACTGCTGTGGTCTGCAGAAAACTGCTTTTCCAAAAAGCGCATGGATCTGGGCCCTGACTCTCACCCCCCCCCCCATTGCCAGGTCGAAAACGCCACCGCGTCCTCTGCG
>CALLYA010000066.1 GCA_937875495.1 uncultured Verrucomicrobiota bacterium | reverse complement strand
ACCAAGGTAAGACACAAACTTGTCAGAGTTCACGCACGCTTGCAGAAAGGACACGAGTTAACGCACGCTTGCAGAAAGGACACGAAAAACGAGGAGAACCTAACGGAAAAGGAAAGGCTTAGGCTCAACGATGTTCTAAAATATGAACTCAAAAGCGTTAGGGCCTATCTCCTCAAGGAAAGCTTTCAGCTATTCTGCAATTATAAGACCCCATACAGGGCAGAGTGGTACCTTGATAAGTGGTGCGTTCGAGCAAACCTTTCCAGACTCGAACCGATTAAGACCTTTGTAAGAACCATCAAGAAACATCAACCACTTATAATGAACTGGTTCAGGGCGAAAAAGGAGTTCAATTCAGGTATTGTAGAGGGGCTAAACAGGCGAGTAAATCTCGTTACGAGAAAATCGTTTGGGTTTAAGAGCTATGAAAACCTTAGATATGCGCTGTTTCTCAACCTCGGAAGGCTTCCTGAGCCTGAGTATGCCCACCGATTCTTCTGACGAGGCCAACATCAGGACGGATCAAGCTAGATACATCTCCTTTTTAACAGGTTAAGGAGTGACTAAAAGGAATTGGGAAACTCGAATTGAGCCTTTATCCTTAAGACCTGTCATAACATTTACCTAAAAAAAAACAGAAAAGTTTATTTTTTAAATGGAATTGAGAAATGAGGCGAACATATGTTGTCGGATACTTTGGATACAAAACAGGCCAGCTTGATGGACAAACAATTAAAACACGAAATGTGTATCGGTTATTGAAAGAAGAATTTGATCCATTTGTCAATTATTTTGACACCCAGAGCTTAAGAAGGAATCCATTATCTATAATTAAAATGTTTTTCGGGGCCATAAGATGTAATAAATTGGTTTTAATTCCCGCCCATAATAACCTTAAGTATTTATTTCCTCTGTTTTTCCTATTGTCTAAATTGTTCAATTTTTCTTTGCTGTATATCGCCGTTGGCGGTTGGCTGGTTGAGTACTTGAGGCATTTTCCTATTCATAGGAAAATGCTATCAAAAGTACAAGTGGTTTTCCCTCAAACCGTTTTTATGAAAGAGCAATTGGAAAATAATTATGGTTTTAAAAACGTTAGTGTTTTACCAAATTTTCGAATGCTTGAGCAGAAGCAAATAAATAAAGGGACTCCCGTAAATAAAAAAAATTTCAATATAGTATTTTTTGCTAGGATTCATGAGATGAAAGGGCTGGATTACATGGCTCACCTTGCTGTGCACATTTCGAAAGTCTATAAAAATAAAGAAATAGAAATTGATTTTTTTGGACCTATTCACGATGGATCAAGATTATTTTTTGAGAAAAACCTTTTGTGCCATTCGTTTGTATCATATAAGGGGGTGCTTTCTCCTTGCGAGGTTAAGCACACATTGAGTAATTATGACGTTTTGGTTTTGCCAACTCATTATTATACCGAAGGTTTTCCTGGTTCGGTTCTGGATGCATATTTGTCATCAATTCCCGTAATTGTTACACAATGGAAATATGCTTTTGAATTTGTTGAAGAATGTCAAACGGGATTCGTCATTCCCTTTGACAATGGAACAAACCAACTTTGTGAAAAAATCGATTTTCTTTATCGAAATCCACTAGTTTTAAGGGCAATGAAAATAAATGCTGGGAAAAAAGGAAAGAGTTTTTCTCCGGAAATAGCTTCTGAGATTCTGTCATCCTTTTTTGGGCAATCATCATCAAACAAAATTATGAATAAAATTTTCTATTCTACCCTTTAATTCTTAGATGAAGGCATTCAATGTCCGATTTTAGGGTAATTCACCCCATCTTCTAAATTTTTATATGAAGATTCTTTATTTTCATCAGCATTTTACAACTCCTGAAATTGGAGGTGGAACAAGATCCTATGAGTTTGCACGAAAGCTTATCAAGCGAGGGCACACGGTCACAATGGTTTGTGGCAAATCCTTTGATCTCAATCTTCCTCGGGCTTTTGGAAAAGGAATCTTTCGTGGCATTATCAATGGAATTGACGTCATCCAAATAGATCTTCCGTATTCAAACAAAGATGGTATAGGAAAGCGTGCATTCACATTTGTAAAATTTTCAATAAAAAGTATTCAAATTGCCTTGAAGGAACCATACGATTTGCTTTTCGCAACTTCGACCCCACTTACAGCGGGGGTTCCAGGAATTTGGATGAAGGTTTTTGGGGGGGAAAGGCGAAAGTTTGTTTTTGAAGTCAGGGATCTCTGGCCAGAATTACCAAAGGCCCTTGGATTACGAAACCCCATTCTTTTATGGGGAATGAAGTTACTAGAAAAAATTAGTTATCAAAAGGCTGACGCATGTGTTAGTCTATCCCCTGGTATTAGTGAGGGAATTAGACGGATTGTTCCTGAAAAGCTAATCGAGATGATTCCGAATGGGTGCGATTTGGATCTTTTCCGTCCTGGAAATAGAGAAGATTTGCAGATAGAAGGTGTTTCGTTTAACGATACAGTCGCTGTTTTTACTGGAGCCCATGGTATCGCAAATGGACTTGATGCTGTTTTGGACGCAGCCCTTGAGCTAAAGAAACGGGAAAGATCTGATATTAAAATTGTTTTTATTGGAAGCGGAAAATTAAAAACAGATTTAAAGACCCGCGCAAAGGCGCAGGGATTAAAAAATTGCCTATTTCTCGACCCTGTTTCCAAAATCGAGCTAACAAAAATTCTCGGGTCTGTTGATGTCGGGTTAATGATTCTTAAGAATGTCCCTGCATTTTATTACGGAACCTCCCCAAACAAATTCTTTGATTATATATCTGCTGGAATTCCTGTCCTTAATAATTATCCTGGTTGGATTTCAGACCTGATTTTAGGAGCCAAATGTGGTATGGTTGTTGAGCCAGACAATCCTCTATCATTCGCAGATGCCCTTATCTATTTCGCTGATCACCCAATTGAGGGAAAGGTAATGGGAATGAATGGTCGAAAATTGGCGGAAAACGAATTTTCACGGGACATCCTCTCCGGAAAATTTGTTGATTTCCTTGAATCGGTGGTTAATTGAAATTAATTCTTTAAGAAATTTTTCTTCTTAGAATTTTTTTTCTAGCTTCACCTTTTAGGGTTTTTCAATGTTGGTAAAAAGAATTTTTGATTTTATTGTTTCTGGTATTGTATTCCTTTTAATCCTACCGGTTTTGATTATAGTTTTTATTTTGATTTATTTAATGCATGGACCGCCTGTTTTTTTTCGGCAAAAACGCCCAGGCCTTAAAGGTGAAATTTTTGAATGTCTCAAATTCCGGACAATGAAAAACTCTTTCGATGAAAATGGGAATCCCTTGCCGGACGAAAAACGGATTACTTGTTTTGGTGCATTCCTGCGTAATACGAGTTTGGACGAACTTCCTGAAATTATTAATGTTCTTAAGGGGGAAATGAGTTTAGTAGGCCCACGTCCACTTCTGGTTGAGTATCTACCACTGTATTCACCCCGGCATTCACGTCGGCATGATGTAAAACCTGGAATAACTGGATGGGCTCAGGTCAACGGTAGAAATGCCATTTCATGGAATGAAAAATTCGAATTGGATATTTGGTATGTTGAGAATTGGAGTTTAATGCTAGATTTGAAAATTTTAATTTTGACAATTTGGAATGTATTTTCCCGGACGGGTATTTCTGCAAAAGGGCATGCGACAATGCCAAAGTTTTCAGGGTATGGTTCTGAGTAATTTGGGGATGATTAAATTTTATGTTGTTGGAAAGTGTTGATTGAAATGAAAATTAAAACAGTCACTATTTTAGGCGCAAATGGAACCATGGGAAGTAATGTATCTGGTATTTTTGCATCCTTCGGAAATGCAAAAGTATATATGGTTTCAAGAATAATTGAAGATTCATTTGAGGCAAAAAAAAAGGCAGCCTTATCTGTTAGATCTGAAGCTATCCAGAGAAATTTGATTCCGAAAGGATACGAAGATCTTTCCGAATGCATTAATGAATCCGATTTAATTTTTGAGAGTGTTTCTGAAGATTTTTCTGTTAAAGAAAAAATAATTCAAAAAATTAAAGGTTGTCTTCAAACGGAACCGCTTATTGCAACTGGATCGAGTGGTTTGTCAATTCAAAAATTATCTTCACTTTTACCTGAGAGATTAAAAAGTAGGTTCATGGGAATCCACTTTTACAATCCTCCTTATAACTTACCGGCATGTGAGGTTATTCCCAGTGAGTATACTGATGATCAAGTATTAGAGGCGACAAAGAATTATCTATCCGGCGTATTGTTTCGCAAAGTAATTCAGGTCAAAGATTCGCCAGCATTTTTGGGAAATCGGATTGGGTTTTTCTTTATCAATAAAGCAATGATTTTTGCTGAAAAATATAAAGCCGAGGGGGGTACAGACTATATCGACGCTATACTTGGACCATTTTCTGGAAGGAGTATGCCTCCCTTAGTTACCTCGAACTTTGTAGGTCTCGATGTTCATAAGGCCATTGTTGATAATGTTTTCCTTAACTCTCATGACCCTGCGATTAAGTCATTTAAATTTCCGGCCTATGGAGACGAATTAATCGCTTCTGGTTGCTTAGGGAGGAAGTCGGGTGGGGGGCTATATAAAACAATAACCTTGGAAAATGGGAAAAAAGAGATTCATGTTTATGATATTAAGGATATGAAATACAGGAAGAGGCGGAAATATTTCTTTCCATTTTCCGAAAAAATTGTCTCCTTGTTGAAGGAGGGGAGATATTCAGACGCCATCCATGGGATGATAAATTCTGATTCTCCAGAAGCTAAGATCTGTCTCGAATTTTTACTTGAATACATTTGCTACTCGATATATTATTCCGTTGAATTAACTGGTGACTACCATGCCAGTGATGATGTAATGGCCACAGGGTTTAATTGGATTCCTCCCCTTGCCCTAATAGATGCAATGGGTGGAAAGGATTTATTTCTTGATGTCCTAAACAATGTTCAGGAAGTAGATCAGGATCTTAAGGAATGTTTTGTTCAGTTGTGGTCAAACATTCCATCTTCAAAATTTGATTATCGTCCCTTTCTTAAAGCTCTTAATTAGAGGTTCCTTAGAAATGAAATCAAGCAAAGTTTTTTTTATTGGAGGATCCCAAACTGATTTTGAAAGAAATTGGACAAAGGAAGGGAAGAATGAAATTGCCATTTTGAGGGAGGTTGTAGAAGATGGGCTTCGATGTTCAAAGATTAGCTTTGACGATATTAGTGATTTGAATAAAAGAAACCGAGTTGCCATTTTTGTTGGGAATTTTATTGGTGAATTATATGTCCGCCAAGGCCATTTGGGTGGATTGTTAACAGAAGTTCATTCAGCCTTTTATGGTGTTCCATCTGCTAGATATGAAGCTGCCTGTGCGTCAAGTTCCGTTGCTCTAGATGCAGCAATAACTAAAATACGATCTGGGGATTATGATCTTGCGATTGTAATTGGCTGGGAGCTTATGAAGACAGTTGATTCGAAAACTGGGGGAGATTATTTGGGTTATGCTGCGCTTCGGGAAAAGGAAGCCGAAGGAATTGAATTTCCTTTTCCTAAATTGTTTGGAAAATTGGCCTCTGAGTTATTGAAAAGAAGTCCCTTAAACAAAGAGTTATTTCTTCAGGATTTGGCCCACATTTCTAATAAGAACTATCAGAACGCTAAGCGAAATAGAAATTCCCAAACAAGAAAATGGTTTATGAGTGAAGAGCATGCCTCGGATCGCGGCTCCAAAACAAACCCCTTTGTTGGTGAACTTCTAAGCGTCACTGACTGCTCCCAGGTAACCGATGGAGCTGCAATGGTCGTCCTTGCTTCAGAACGCTTCGTTGAAGGTTCGTTCCCAAATGAAAATTTTCCCTTTGTAAAAGGTTGGGGGCATCGAGTCGCCCCAATGAGCTTTGAAAAGAAGATGGACGAAAGTCGATCTTCAAAATATGTTCTTCCTTGGACCAGGCAAGCAATCATCGATGCATACGGAAGAGCTAAATTAAGTTTTGAGGATATGAATGTTTTTGAGACACATGATTGCTTTACCTCCAGCGAATATGCCGCCCTATCCGCCTTTGGATTTTGTATCCCCGGCGAAGAGCATCGTGTACTTGAAGAGGGATTAGTGGAATTTAAGGGGGCCAAACCAATTAATCCAAGCGGTGGATTGATTGGATGCGGACATCCAGTGGGCGGGACTGGAACTCGGATGTTTCTTGATGTGGCCAAGCAAGTTGCTGGAATTGCAGAAGGATATCAGGTTCGAAATTGCGACAATGGAATTATGCTGAATATTGGAGGAAGCGCCACGAGTAATTATGTTTTCATCATAGGGAGATAGCATGAGCTGTATTCAAGATTTGATTTTAATTGGTGCTGGTGGGTTTGGGCGAGAGGTTAAATGGTTAGTTGATCGGATAAACGATAGTAAACCCACCTGGAATATTTTAGGGTTTGTTGATGATGTTAAGTTCCCAGAGCAAAATAGCGTTGCAGATCTTCCTGTTTTGGGACCAATTTCCATTTTGAAGGAAAAATTCTTTGATTCTCATGTTGTATGCTGTATTGGAAATCCTCTTTCCAGAGAACAGATTCTTTCAAAAGGATTTCGCCAAAAGCTTGCAACATTAATTGACCCATCTGTCCTTTTGTCTGATAGCGTCGACATCGGTGAGGGGACAGTGATTTGTGCCGGTACAATTTGCACTGTCAATATTTCAATCGGGAAAAATGTATTGCTCAATCTTGATTGTACAATTGGTCATGATGTTGTCATTTCAGACTTTGTAACTATATATCCTAGTGTTAATGTCTCAGGAAATGTCAATGTCCAAAGATTTGTCGAGATTGGAACTGGAACGCAAATAATTCAAGGGATCACGATTGAGTCTCACTCTGTAATTGGTGCAGGATCGGTAGTGGTTCGCAACATTCCCGAAGGCGTTACAGCGGTTGGTTGTCCTGCAAAACCAATTTCCAAAAGACCCGTTTAAAAATATTTGTTTATTAATAAGGTTAACCTTAGGTAAATTTTCCTAAAAGAACTTCGACTTAACATTCTCCTAAGCCAGTATTGGAATTTGATTTATTTTATCCTGTAATTCCGAGAGTATTCATTTTATTTCCTTTTTTTATCTAAAGCGGGTCTTTATTTCCTTCTTCGGATTTTCTCTATTTGGCTAATTCGTTTTTTGCCTGCATAAATTATGTCTAATTCTAACAATAGAATTTTCCTCTCACCTCCTCATATGGGCGGCTCAGAATCCCAATATGTTGGAGAAGCCTTTCAAAGTAATTTTATTGCACCATTAGGCCCCATGGTCAATAAGTTTGAAGCTGAGTTCTCTAAAATATCGGGTCTTCCGTTTTGTCTTGCTGTTTCCAGCGGCACTGCCGCAATGCATTTGGCCCTGCGATGCCTTTCTAATCGATCTTCTACTGAGGTTGATAATAGAAAGCCTGTTATTATTGCCTCAAGTTTGACTTTTATTGGAAGTATTTCACCTGCCTGTTTTGAAGGAATCGATTTGGTTTTCCTCGATTCTTCCTATGGGTCGTGGAATATGGATACCGATCTCCTTCTGGCTGAATTGGAATGGCGCAAATCGAGAGACGTTCTTCCGATTGCAGTTATTCCGACCGATCTATATGGAGAGCCTTCTAATTTGCCAAAAATTAGAGAAATTTGTTTACAATTTCAAATTCCCTTAATCTCTGATTCTGCGGAAGCCGTGGGAGCACATTATTTTGATGGCAAAGGGAACATGCGGCACGCTGGGTTTGATTCTGATGCCGCAGTTTTTTCTTTTAATGGAAATAAGATTATTACTACTTCGGGAGGTGGGATGCTTGGGTCTCATGATGAAGTATTTATAAATCATGCTCGTAAGCTTGCCACGCAGGCCAGGGAGGAGTTTCCGTGGTATGAGCATGCTGAAATTGGTTATAATTATAGAATGAGCAATATCGTGGCAGCTATTGGGGTTGGGCAGCTTGAAGTTCTTGAGGATCGAGTGAATAGAAGGCGAGCTATCAATGCCATGTATCACGATATTCTTTCCCCTATTGAGGGTGTTTCCTTTTTGGAGGAGCCTGGGTATGCCATCGGCAATCAATGGCTTACGGTTGTTTTTATTGACCCTGCAACCTTTGGTGTAGATAATAATTTTGTAAGAGAGGTGTTGGAAACCAATAATATTGAATCACGTCCTGTTTGGAAGCCGATGCACATGCAGCCTGTGTTTCGATCGATGGTTGCTCGATATCAGGCTGAAAGAGTGCGGAAATACGATGTGTGCGAAGAGTATTTCTCCAAGGGGTTGTGTTTGCCAAGCGGGTCTGCTCTTTCTGATTCTGATGTTGAAAGAATTTGCTCAATTATCATTAGTTGCCGAAACCGAAAGGTGTAGGTTCTATATCTCCATGTTTTGATTTTCTCTTTCATTCCGTCTGGGATTTCTTCATTTTTTCTTCTATTTTAGATTCGCGATTTCTATTAGCATTGACCGAGCCTGTCCCTGCGATTACTCTTTGGCAGATTCAGTTTGGACCACAGAATGGGAATTCGATCATGAACAGCGTAAACAAAATTTTGCTTTTCACAGTTCTTTTGGTGGGGCTCGTTGGTTGTAGAAGTGGTTCTCCAAGGGGTGGTGAGGAGATTGGTGGATTCACAGGTGGGCCTGATGGGTCTGGTCGAACTTCTGAGCTATCTGCGCCAGCGATTCGGCCTGGGCATCTGTTGAAGGTGAAGGTGCTGACGAATCGCGCGGTTGAGGTGGACTTGGAATCTGGGCGGGTGAAGGATGATGGGACCATCTCGTTGCCTTTGGTGGGTGACGTGCGGGTTGGTAACCTGGGGTTGAAAGAGGCCGAGAAATCTTTGGTCGCAGAGTACTCCAAGTTTCTTAAGGAGCCGCAGGTCACGCTTGAGTTCGTGTTCGACAGATCCGGTGACTCTTCCGTATCGCCTTGGGGACAGGTTACGGTGATTGGGTGTGTGAAGAAGCCCGGGCCGGTTCCAATTCCACCGACCGGGGAGTTGAACGTTATCGGCGCGATTCAGCTTGCAGGTGGACTGGATCTCGGAGCGAAGAGCAAGGATGTGCGTGTATCGCGTTCGCAGGCTCAGGGTGGGAATCAGGAGTTTACAGTGAACATTCTTGATTTCAGTGGGGGGAGTCGGCTGACCGGGCAGTTTCCGCTGAAGCGCGGGGATACTGTGTTTGTGCCGGAAGGGCTGTTCTAGGGTGGGTTGTTGAGAACTTGCTGGTTTCGTTCTGCAGAAATGTTTCTGTCCTTTGCTTGGACAGGTTGGAGGTCCTAGGATCGGAACCGGCAGTTTGAATCCTCGGAATTTTCGTGACCCAGGGGCTGCCTGTTGTCATGTTGAGAACTCCGAGGTTCTCGGTTCAGATGGGAAATGGATTGGAATTATCTTTTTAAATTGGAGGAATTGTGCATAAGCTTGGTGTTTACATAAGGATGGGGTCCTCGTCGGTTGCGGTTTTGGGGATTGTTGGGGTGCTTCTTGCATGGCCTTGGGCATCGGCCCAAGGTGCGCCTGGGGATGGGATTGTGGTTCGGAACATGACCATTCACCCGTATGTGGAGCTGCGGGGCGAGTACGACACCAATCCGGACGCGTCCACTCAGGGGTCGGATTCGGACATGTCTGCCACCGTTCGTGGCGGGGCGAATCTCTTGAATCTCACCCGCCAGAGCCAAGTCGGCCTTCACGCATGGGCCTTAGCCGAACGCTACCAGGACTTGGGTCCAAAGGACCACGAGGACTTTGGGGACGAACTTGAGATTCGGCTCTTTGATCCGACCCGGCTGCTGGTCGGCATCTCGCAGACCTATGCTGACCGTACGGATTTCGACACGATTCTGGGACGGGATGAGAGTCGGCAGGACCTGACCGCTTCCGGCCTATTGGGGAAGGAAGTCACCGATAAGGTTATGGCTGAGGCCAAATACAAGTATTGGGATCTGTCCTACGACTCTGATGACTTGTATGGCTGGCAGGAGCATTCCGCGGAAGGGACCCTGGGCCATGCGCTTACCCGAAGGACGACCGGGACCTTGACCGTGCGTGGCGCAATCCAAAGCAGCGAACGTGGTTCCGAGGATGGGGAACTCGGCGCCTTGCATTTTGGGTTCAGGTCGAGGAACTCCGAAAAGCTGATCGGCTATGCCGGTGCGGGATGGCTGGTCTATGAAGCTGGTGATGAGAGTACCTCCACGCCTTCCATGGATGTCGGACTGACCTGGCGTCCGCGTGATCCCTGGCGGTTGGAGCTGAACGCGCTGCGGACGGTCAACCCATCTGTGTATGATCCCGAGAATTTTAACACCCTGACTCGGGTGACCCTGGGCGGGCATTACAACATCGTGCGTCCGGTGACGTTGTCTCTTGTTGGGTACTATAACCAGAACAACTACGAACGTGACCTGGTATCCGAAGGTAAGGCAACGGATTGGGAGGATGATACGTTCGTTGGATTCTTTCGCGTGACCTACCATCCGGGGACCGTGATGCAGTACTTCTTTGAGGCAAGAGCCGAGGATCGCGATTCCAGTATTGCCTCGGGCGATTACTCCCGAGAACTCCTTTCGATCGGGGCGCGGGCAACCTATTGAAATCTCCTCTTGGTGCTCGATAACATCCTTCAGAGTATCTCTTGCTCTTTGATTGATTTTAGGTTTACTTGATCTTTCCCGGTGTTCGGTCCCCCAGCTTGTTAACCAATTTGAGAATTATGTATCATGTCCCGGATAGATTCTGATCAGCATAGCGCTCCTGATTCACACAGTAACGGTAAGAAACCGGTGCCCCCGCAGGGGAGTGCACCTGGGCAACCAGGGGGCGGAGTGCCCTATGGTTACTATGCGGGCGATCCATCCGTCTACGGGATGGAAGCGGAGCCCGGGCTCGACCTGGTCAATCTTCTTCGCATCCTTTGGCGGCAGAAGCTCGTCATCCTGGGCATGATCCTGCTGAGTGCCTTTGGAGCCCTGTTCTATTTGAAGAACACGGAACCCCTCTATGAGGCCAAGACGCAGGTCGAGCTGAGCATGCGCCGGCCCAGGATCGGTGGCCAGCAGGATGCTGTGATCGATGATACGTCCCGGATTTCGAGCGCTGAAGCCTTTAACACCCAGATCCTTAAGCTCAAGAGCGCTACCCTGAGGCAAGCGGTCGCCAAGAAGCTGGCTGCTATGCCGTTGTTCGAGGGTGAGCTCCTGAAAGACCTTGAGGACTACCTCGAAAAATCGGTTCAGATCACCCTGGTTCGGCAGTCGCAGATGGTGGATATCACTGCGCGACACACGGATCCGCGGGCTTCGGCCGCTGTCGTCAATGCCTATGCTGACGAGGCGCTGCGGTCTGCGTTGGAGGCGAACCGTGAGGCATCTGATAATGCCGTGAAATGGCTTCTCGACCAGGCGGCTGCTCAGCAGGAAATCCTAGAGAAGGCCGAATCGGATCTTCTCGCGTTCAAAGCGGATAAGGGGGTTGAAGACCTTGCTTCGCGTGGGACCATGACCCGGGAGTCCTTGCTGGCGGTGAATCTTGAGCTGACAAAGCTCGAGACAGAGTTGGAGAAGCAGCAAAAGTCGTTGGAGGTCCTTAGGAGCCTGGTTCAAGGATCTGCCGAGGCCGGGCAGGTGCCGTCCGACACGCCGAGAATCGAGCAGATCACTGAGAAAATGGCTGCGCTGGCTAAGGCCGAAGGCGAGCGTGAGAACTTGCTTGAGGACTACACCCAACAGCATCCGGAGGTCGTTGCCAAGGACCGCGAGATCGTGCGCTTGGAGCAGGAATTGAATCGTGAGGTCAATAACGCGATCCAAAGCGTCAATTCCAACGTCACCGTCCTTCAGCAGCAGGTCCAGGCGCTCGGCAATCAGAAGAATACGCTCATGGATGAGAGCGTCCGGTTGGAGCAGGAATCCGCGCGCGTGCAGTCTGAGTTGCTCGGGCTCGAGCGCCAGATGGAAGCGAGCGAGGTCAGTTACCGCGGCATTCTGAACCGGATCGAGGAGGCCCGCCTCTCCGCGGACGAGAATACCGCAACCATTCGGATCTCCGAGCCTGCACAGATCCCGGACACCCCCGTTCATCCGCGGCCGCTTATGACGTTGGCTCTCGCCCTATTTCTGGGCGCAGGCGCTGGTGGTGTCTTCGGCTTGGGCCTGCATTGGATGCAGGACAAGGTCTGGCATCCAGGCGAGGTCGAGAAGGGGACCAATACCAAGATCCTGGGGATCATCCCGCGCGTCCGAAAAAAGGAGCGTCAGGCTCTCGGACGCATGTCCCAGACCGACAAGTTCAGTCCGCTCTCCGAGGCGGTCGGGTCGATCCGAAGCTTCCTCGTGACCTCCGGTTTCGGGAAGTGCCTGCTCGTTACCAGCAGCGCGCCATCCGAAGGCAAGTCGATTACCGCCTCGAACCTGGCCATTTCATGGGCCAAGAGCGGACATCGCACTATCCTGATCGATCTGGATATGCGTCGGCCGAAGGTCAAGGAGATGTGGGGGATTACGGAGAACAATTCCGACAAGAGCCTTCTTCATGCGCTCGCGGACAAGAATGCGCCCGACTGGGGTTCGATCGTCCACGAGACTGATCAGGAGAACCTGTCCATCATCGTGAGCCATCACGAGACCAAGATCAGCCCGTCTGAGGTGCTGTCGACCGAGCGAACGATCGAGTTGATCGAATGGGCGCGGGCCAACTACGACCGCGTTATCCTCGACTCACCCCCGATCGGGGTCGCCAGCGATTCCATCATGCTCGGTGCACTCGCCGATGGCGTGGTCCTCGTCGGCCGCTACAACCAGAGCCGCAAGCACGCCCTAAAGTCCGCCTCACGCCGACTCACCGATTCAAAGGCCAACCTCCTCGGGATCGTGATCAATGATGTCCCGCTCAATCGCGGGCGGTTGAGCTATGACTACGGGCTGTATGAGCCCTACCACGGGTATCACTACGACTACCATAAGTAGTCCGGCCTGCGGCCGGATGCCTGAGGCCCAAGGGCCCCAGGCGAGGTCGGAGGTCGGAGGTCAGAGGTCCGCTGTGGGTGAAGCTGTGGCAGTGGGATAGTGGACGTTTTTCCTGCAGATGAGGGGAGGTCTCCCGCAGAGGGCGCAGGGGCCGCAGGAATCAGAGGCCAGTAACTGGTGCGAAGCGCTCTGGGGCTGACCTCTGACCTCCGACCTCGCGCGGAGCAGGGGCATGATGCCCCTGCTCCGCGGCACGCGAAGTCGCTAACCAGAACCTCAGGAAAGCTGGGGTGTCGGAAGAACGCATCTTCTTCGTC
>CALLYA010000065.1 GCA_937875495.1 uncultured Verrucomicrobiota bacterium | reverse complement strand
ACTCGATTAACTCGATTAACTCGATTAACTCGATTAACTCGATTAACTCGATTTCCTCGATTAACTCGATTAACTCGGACCCGGAGACCTTCGTTGTGCCCAACACGTTTTTCGGATAGCCTCTGTCCGAAAACCCTATGGGGGCCCAACGAAAGGTTGCCATGGCCGGATTGCGAACGACTCCCGCAGAGTGCGCAGGTACGAGTACGAGTACGAGTAGGAGTACGAGCAGGAGCAGGAGGAGACGAGGCCTGCTGAAACGGGATATCTGTATAATTTTCCCCAAAATGTAGGAGGCAAAGCATGGCCCCTACCCACCCCCAGAGGCAGGTCGAAAACGCCACCGCGCCCTCTGCGATCTCTGCGGGAGTCCTCCCCCCATGCGGACCCGGAGACCTTTCGTTTTAGCCCAATATGCTTTGGGGACGGGCTCTAGCTGTCGGCCTCGGAAAGGCCGTTTTTCCGCGAGAGCGCAATATTGCGGCGAAGGTAAGTCGGCAAATCGAGGTTCTGGTCGTTGTAAGTCGTCGGGTCGCCCGGGTCAAAGATCCCATGACTCGGTTGTTCGAGCGGCAGCAGCTCTTGATTGAGGACCTTGGCAGGGTGAGGCGCCATCTTCTGAAGCCGTCCCCGGCTTGAGGAAACCGTACCGGGCGGTGGGGTCAATGCCACGTTTTCAACGATACCGCGGTCAGAGGCCAAGGCGTTCTTCTCCTTCGCCCGGTCCAGATGACTCAACGGGATGTCCACCGGCGCCGTATCGGTGGCAATCAAGGTGACAAGAATGCGATTCTGAAAACCTTCGTCCACACAGGCGCCGAACGAAATCTGGGCCTGTGCGGATGCCTTTTGGCGAATGGTGTCCATCACCTCTTCAATTTGGGTCAGGGCAAGATCCGGCCCTCCCATGATGTGAACCATTAGCGAGCCGGCCGTTTGCAGCGGGAAGCCCTTGCGCAACAACGGTCCGCCCAAAGCCATCTCCGTCGCCGCAGCGGCCCTTCCCTCGCCCTCGGCCAGGCCAGTGCCGAAGGCGCATTGCCCCGCGTTGTGCAGGACCGCGCGTAGATCGCCGAAATCAAGATTGATGATCCCTGTGGCTGTGATGATCCGAAACAGCGACCGGACACACTGGGCCATCAGGTCGTCGATGGTGCGAAAGGCCTCCAAGACCGTCGCGCCGGTTCCAACCATGTCGACCCAGCGATCGTTCGGCACCATAAAGACCGCATCCGCAAGCTCCTGAATGGTGTTAAATCCCTGCCGCGCCTTGACCATCCGTTTCGGGTCCTCAAACCGGAAAGGCAGGGTGGCAAAGACAAGGACCAGCGCACCCGCGTTGCGAGCCGCCCGAATCACTTCCGGCGCGGCACCCGTCCCGGTTCCACCACCCAGGCCCACAACAATGAAGACAATGTCCGCCCCCTCGATCGCCTCCTCGATCAATAGGATGTCGGACATCGCTGCCTTCTGCCCCTTCACGACATCCCCGCCCGCACCAAGCCCATTGTTGATCTGTTTGCCGATCTGCACCTTTCGATCCGCCAGCGAAGAGGCCAGGACCTGACCGTCCATGTTGATCGCAACCGTTCCGATCCGCTCGTTGGATTCCATCGCAAGACGATTGACTGCGTTGCACCCGGCACCACCCACACCGAGGACCCGCACCATGCACTCCTCGCGCTCCCGGTCCCGACGCGCCTCGTTCACTCCGTCAAATGTGTACATCACCCCAAATCCTCCCAGCTCCCCCGCTCACGGGGATGATCAACCCGCCCCACTCTCCGCCATCCCCTATTCCGGGTCCCGCCTGGGGAGCAGTCCGCTCCAGAACGAAGTGGGCCCCCGCCGCGAGGTCCCTAGCTTGTCGACAGTGCGCCGGAATCCGTATCGAACCAGGCCGGCTGCTGTCGAGACCTCAGGAGTGTCCGTAATCGTCATATTCCCCTCAAACTCCCATGGCATTCCCAACTCCACCGATTTGCCGAAGACCTCCTTCGCTAAATCGAAGATCCCCGCGGTGCGCGCTACACCGCCGGTGATGAAAATGCCGCCCGCAATCAAATCCAACAGCTTCCGCTCCTTCAGTTCGTCCCGGATGATCTCGAAGATCTCCCGGCAGCGGGCACGCATGATGACGTAGAGATCGTGCTTGGAACAGGTCTGCGGAAAGAACCCACTCTCCTGCGATAACGGAATGATCTCGTCCTTGATCTTCTCCCCCGGGACATCCACCCGACCTTGGCTCTTCTTCAGCTGCTCCGCTGTCGATGGCGGGATTTGAAGCCCGAGCGCCAAATCATTCTTGAAGTGGTCGCCCCCGACTGGAATGACCGCCGCATAGTGAATTCCACCAGCTACATAGGCAACCACATCAGTGGTCCCTGCCCCGATATCCATCACGAGCGCGCCCATCCGCTTGCTCTCCGTGTCCAGGATCGCCAGGCTCGAAGCGACTCCGTTAAAGACGATGTCCTCCACCTCGACCCTGTTATCGCGCACCGCCCGAACCGCATTCTGAATTCGAGAGTGCAGTCCGTGGATCACAAGGACATCCGCCCGAAGCATCCGCCCGCTGATGTTGAGCGGTTCCGCAACCGCGGCCCCGCCATCCACAAAAAAGCGCTGTTTGCACGCATGGATGATCGCGTGCTTCTTGGGGAACGCGATTTTGCGGGCCTGCGCGATCGCTTGGCTGATGTCCTGCCCGGTAACCGTCCCCTCCTGATTGTCGATCGCAATCGTCCCCGAACTCGGAATGCCCTGGATCCCACCACCGGTGATGCCAAGAAAGACCGAACCGATTTCCACATTCGCTTCCCGCTCCGCCATCGCCAGGGCCTTGCGAACCGATTCCGTGACCGCCTGATAGTCGACGATTTCACCCTTTCGCATCCCCTGGGATTGGGCTAGGCCGGCACCAATAAAGGAAATGGTGCCGTCATCCGTGAACTCCCCAACCAAGGCACATACTTTGTTGGTCCCGATCTCCAGCCCCACCAATGGCTCCCGCAGATTCGCCATCACACCACCTGACCTTCCATCACACCCCAAAAAAGATAATCGGTCCCGCTCATTTCCGGAAAAAACTGACCGCTCCCGGCTCCGTCGTCACATCCAGTTTATCGATGATCTCGCCGATGCTACGCGTGTGCGCAACGATGGATGCCCATCGCGCCAGCTGGATCTTCAAGGAGATCTCACGGGATAGAGTCACCGCGGAACAGTCCTTTGTGAAGACCATCGGATAGACAGAATCGCTCATGTCGATCACGTCGATCTCAACCATCTCGTTCAGCCCCATCGCGCCAAACAGGTCCATGAGATTGCGCAGGAATCGACCCTCCTCCAGCGGGAGCAATTCACCCGGGGCTATGGTCTGCATGTCGAGCCCCTCTACATAGGGGATCGCCGGCAATCCAGCCCAGTCCTCCATCACCATCCCATCCCGATCGGCAACCCAGTTCGTGTCAAATCCCAGCCGGACAATCGGGACCCGCTCCTCGACCGAGACCGTCAGCTTGTTCGGCAGCGTCCGAACCAGCCGAGCGAAGCTGACCGAGGGTATGGCCTCCAAGCGCTGACGCGCCGATTCCAGGTCCAGCGTCAAAAGGGACTGCCCACGCTCTATCCCAGCCACCGACAAGACGTCCTCCGGCGTGAGGTGCCCATGCGCTTCGACCTCCAATTCAGTCAGTTGAAACTCACCGTCCTGCTCCGCCCACCATGCCGAGCCTGCACTCGAAATGCTAAAGCCTCCGATCAGGACCGCGATCGTCACGAACCCTCCGAGCATGATGCCGATCCCTTTCTGGATCCCTTGCTGGGTGAATCGCTCGCTCCAACTCACCGCAACCACCACCTCGTGCCGGGGCTCCAGAAATCGATTCTTTCGTTTCCGTCCCTGGGTCTTACGCCCCCGCGCAAAATCCCAAAGTCCAACCCGCTTTGCAGGCGGCCGACGCTCTCGATCCATAGGTCTCTTCTTCATCCCCGTTCTCCCCCTATCCTTTGATCGTGGAAAAATCGTCCATCGCCTGCAGGACGAGGCCCCGGCAAAGCTCAGGAAATGGAATGCCAGCCGCACCCGCAGCCTTCGGAAACAGGCTCGTGGCTGTGAACCCTGGCAGCGTGTTTACCTCCAGCACGACCGCCCGGTCCGTTGCCTCGTCCCAGAGCAAATCCACCCGCGATAGATGCCGACATCCGAGCGCCCGGTGGGCCCGATACCCGATCTCTTGGAATCGACTCGATACCGCCTCGGATACCGGCGCAGGCACCAGATACTCTGTGCAACCGGCCGTATACTTGACCCGATAATCATAGAATTCGGCCTTGGGGCGTACCTCGACCACCGGCAGCGCTCGCTCGCCCCATACCGCCACCGTAAACTCACGAGCCGACATGTAAGGCTCAATCAGCACCTCCAGCCCCAACTCAAACGCCACGTCCAACGCCGCGGCCATCTTGCCCGGGTCCCGAACGATGGTTACGCCAATCGAGGATCCACCGGCAGCCGGTTTCACCACAAACGGTACCGCTAAGTCCGCCGGGATGGAGGCGTCCCGACCCAGAACCCAATCCGGTAACACCGGGACTCCGGCCTCCGCTAAGACACGCTTGGATTCGACCTTGTGCATGGCCAATCGACTCGCGGCCGGTCCGCTTCCAACATACGGAACACCCAATCGCTCAAGCTCCGCCTGCAGCGTACCGTCCTCGCCGAACTCTCCATGAATGACGTTGAAGACGCACTGCACCCCCAAAGGCAACGTGAAGTCGCGTCCATCAAGGACAATCCGATCCACCCGCGGGAAATGCTCCCGCAGCGCATCCGCAACACTGCTTCCACTCTTCAACGAGACCTCATGCTCACCGGACGGTCCGCCACATAGCACCGCAATGTGTTCGATCTTCATCGTCTGCCTTCCCCCTGGTCCATCCTGCCCAAATAGATAACCTCTTGCTCCAGTTCGACCCCGTACCGACGCCGGATTTCATTGCGAACCCGCTCGATCAATCGGACCAAATCCTCCGCCGAGGCATGGCCCTCGTTCACAATGAAATTGCCGTGGATCTCACTCACGACCGCACCGCCCTCACGCGCACCCTTCAGCCCCGCCTGATCAATCAGTTGACCGGCGGACTGGCCCGGCGCTGGATTCCGGAAGATGCACCCCGCACTCGGGCCCACCGGCTGGGTACGCTTTCGTCGCTCCAGAAAGGCCTGAACCCGTTCACCAACCTCGGAGGAAACCCCTGGCTCCGTCCCCAATCTGACCTCCAACCCTATGTGGGTCTGGAAAAAGGGACAATGCCGGTAGCCGACTTCGAAGGATCCGCCCGGCCTCTGATCCACCGCGCCACTGCGCTCCATGAACCGAACCGTCTCCAGTACGTCAAAGAACTCCCTGCCCATCGCACCCGCATTCATTCGTAGGGCGCCCCCAACCGTCCCGGGAATCCCCTCGAAGAATTCGAGCCCACTCCGACCGGCCTCCGCCGCCGCACGGACGATGTGCCTGAGGAATACGCCCGCGCCAGCACGCACACCCTCCCGTCCCGCATAGAGCCTCTGAAATCCCGGGCCGCTCAGACGCAAGACCACCCCTCCTATACCCGCGTCGGAGACAATCAGATTGGTTCCGGCTCCGACGACAACCCAATCCACCCCCCACTCGTTTAATTGAAGAACCGTGCGCTGAAGATCCCCCTCATCCCCCGGCTCAACCCATAGGTCTGCCGCCCCGCCCACGCGCATCGAGGTCCGCCGGGCCATCGGTTCCCCCAAGCGGATTCGACTCGCGGGGGAAAGCAGCCCGCGTAAACTCCCCGCCATTCGATCCGGGGTTCCAGACCAGTTCCGCAGCCATTCTGTACGCTGGTCCACACCCAGACCGGTCACACACAAAGCCGCTTCACTCTCCAGTATCCGATCCGGGTCGATGGTGCCGGCAGCCACAGTCTGAACCGCCCCAAACCTGCGCTCCAATTCCTCAAACCCCGCCTCCCGCACACGCGCATCCCCCGCGTCGTCACATTGCCAAAGCCCTCCCCTCGCACCAAGAAAGAGCGGACGAATCGGATC
The DNA here is from genome assembly GCA_937875495.1 of uncultured Verrucomicrobiota bacterium. Classification (GTDB taxonomy): domain Bacteria; phylum Verrucomicrobiota; class CALLYA01; order CALLYA01; family CALLYA01; genus CALLYA01. The sequence continues at coordinate 7,244 of CALLYA010000065.1, read as the reverse complement.
CGCGGGGATCCGCATACCGAGTTCATGCACCAGTGCCCGAGAGCCCGACACCCCGGAGGCGTTCAATACCGCAACCAGTCGATCCGCCAAGGCCGCCGTCGGAACCGGAAGCCAAAGGCTCCCCTGAGGCGCACCGTTCCATGTGAGGACATACTCCTCCCGCCAACCCTCGGAGCGAACCGCACGCGCCGCCCATGCACCTGCGCGCGTCACACCCTCCGCGGGCAGTGAGGCACCAGCCCATTGCATCCCAAGTCCATCCGCCTGGGCCCCCAATGCGCCCCAAGGATTCGGCATCTCTTCCCGTCGCTCGATCATCGTCCTCGCTTCCGTCTCCAGCCTCAATTCATTCCACCACGCTCCATTGCCATCAGCCGCATACCCTTCATTCATGCGCCCCCGCCGCCATCAGCCCCACAAGGCCGCGACCGAAGCAATCCACGGCCACCCCTCGCGGCCGTCCCGCCACGGCGGGGAGTGCGAACCTCCTCCATGACCTCCACCAGGACCTGCGCCGGGGAGGATGGGAATTCCTCCAATTGCATCGACCATCGCCCGCTTCGATGCCCCTTCCGCGGGTGCTCGTGAATGACTTCCTCCAAAATCGACGCCAGTCGAAGCGGCGTCAGCTCCTGCTGCGGGACCTCGATCATCGGCCCGATCGAAGATGCCCAGGTCGCATTCAGGCGCTGGTGATCGTCCGCCGCATGCGGAAACGGAACGAGCAGCGAAGGGACCCTTGCACGAATCAATTCCCATAGAGTCGAAGAACCGGACCGGCAGATGGCAAAGTCAAACCGCTCCAACCAGCTGGGCAGGTCCGGAATCGCCCCGGCTACATAGACCTCGTCTGAGAGCGGCCCGAGGTCGTGTCGGACCCGATCAACCCATTGCGGACCGGTCAAGATCACCAAACGCATTCGTCGGGCGAGGTCGGGGCGCTGACCCAACATCTCCACGATCAGATCGTTGAGAGGCAACGCCCCCTGACTGCCCCCCGTCAACAACACGGCAGGACCATGCTCGTCGGAACTGAGGAATGCCGCGAGCCCCCCCGGTTCCGTTATCTCCGAAGGCGCGTTCCCCTTCGAGAGTGGACGCAAGGGCATTCCTACCGCTATGGCATCCCGCCTTTGAAAGAAGGGGTGCTCGCCCGGGATGGCATAGGTGGTCACCGCCGCCCATCGCGCCATGCACCGATTCGCTCGGCCAGGAAAGGCATTCGCCTCGTGAAGGACCACCGGCACACCGGATAATCGCGCCGCGATCACATAGGGCAGCGAGCCCGCACCGCCCATCGTCAGCGCCACCTCCGGCTGCAACCGGCGAATGGCCCTCCACGCATGCCCCCACTGTTGCGCAAATCGCAAACAGCGCAACCAGCCCCCGCCCACTCGATCGACACGCCAGAGACGGGCGCGATCGCCCAATACTGAGCGAGCCGCGGCCTCCGCCTCTGGTCGATCCACCACCACCACAAAGTCGTCTCCCCGGTCGGCCAACAGGTCTGCCACGACAAAGGCGGGGAAGTAGTGCCCCCCCGTTCCACAGGCGCATATCAAGACGTTCATCGTCCACTCCCTTGATGACCGATCGCGAGGAATCCCATTCAGAAATCGATGGCCCTATCCAATGAATCGTGCTCACCCTGCATCCGAAGTGGCAGCGGCGACGCCAGCCGGCGCCGACGCTTCGCCTGCCCCTGGACGTAGATGTTGAGCAAAATCCCCATGCACACCATGTGCATCATTAGGTTTGACCCGCCCTGACTGATGAACGGCAACGGCAAACCCTTGTTGACGAACAGTTTGGTAACGACCAGCAGGTTCAAAAGGGCCTGCCCCCCCAGGTTGAGGGTCAGCCCCGAGGCGATCAGCATCCCCGTCGCATCCGGCGCACGAAAGGCAATCACCGTCCCGACAACGATCAGGACGCCGTATAAAAAGACCACCCCGAGCGTCCCAACCAGTCCCAGTTCCTCTCCAATCACCGAGAAGATGAAGTCGTTGGTCGCCTCCGGGACAAAACGCCCCTCCTTGCGATAGCCGTTGACCAAACCCCGCCCCAGAATCGCACCCTCCTGAATCGCAAGCACCGACTGATCCGCCTGAAAGTTCGTCGCCGCGCTGATTTGCGCGTCCACCGTCCCCTGCTCGTGCTCCTGGAGAAAGGCCTCCACTCGCCCCCGTCGGACCGGATCCAGCATGATAAGGCCCAGAAAGACCACGCCCAGCACCAGCAGTGTCGAACCCATCGGAATCCAGCGGCTCCCCGCGATGAACATCATCCCAAAGCATAGACAGCCGAGGAACGCGGTCTGGCCGAAGTCGCGCTCAAGCAGGACAAGACCACACAGCACCCCGGCAATCCCCAACGGGATCAGGATCCCGTTGAAGAAGCGGTGGATCAATCCTCGATAGCGCCGGAAATACCACGCCAGAATCAAGATCAATGTCGGACGCGCAAACTCCGAGGGCTGAACCTTGACATCGAACATCGGCAAGACCCGCAACCATCGACGGGCACCCTTGATCTCCACGCCGAACAACAAGACGATGACCAAAACGGCGATCATGCCGAGATACATCATCACCGACCACTTCGTCAGGCGTTGGTAGGGCACGGACCAAATGAGCAACAGCCCAATCGCCCCCGCCCCACCAAAGAGTGCCTGCTTGAGAACCTCGGAACCACCTCCACCCGCACCCTCAACACTGAACAACATGATCAGGCTGACACCCAAAAGCATGAAGAGGCAGAAGGCAATCACCGGTACCAAGGGGTAGCGCCCGGGGGCAGTCAGAGGATTGTCCTCCGACCGTTCGCGCCCCCGAGCCCTCGCAGTTCCTCTCCAATCGACCGCGGATGTCGCCATCGAAGGCTCTGCAAACATCCTCATCACCCTCCACTATTCGGAATAACCAGGACCATTCCCGGCTCGATATCCCGACCATCCCTGAGCAAGTCGGCGTTGGCATTGCGGAGGTCGGACATGCTGACCGAGTGCACGATCGCAATCAAACGCAGCGTCTCACCCTCACCCACAACATACCGCCTGCGCCCCTGAGCATCCGGCTCCAATTGCGCACCGACAGCTCCGGTCGTCGGCCCCTGACCCACCTCTGTCCGAGCAGGCTGTACCGGTTGTGCCGGCAGAGACCGCTGCGTGGGCTGACCCTCTCCAGCCACTTCGCCGACCTCGTCTTCCGATCCGTCCTCGGAAGAGACCGGCTGAACCGGAAGGGACGGCGCTTCGGCGCCCGATGCCTGGCCCTTGCCCGGGATCTTCAACTCTTGACCGACCCGAATCAGGTCGCCACTGAGGTTGTTGGCCGTGCGCAGCTGCGCCACCGTCACGCCCGAACGTGTCGCGATCTCACCCAGGGTGTCGCCCGCCATCACCGTGTAATTGCCCTGGCCGATCTTGCCAGAATCCCCCTTGGACGGAGCCTTGGGAGCGGAGGAGGCCGAGGTCGCCTTGCCACCCGCGGGGATCTTCAGCTGCTGTCCCACACGCAGCGACCCACTCGCATCGAGCCCGTTCAGACTCTTCAGGGCTTCCTGCGACACACCGTATCGCCTCGACAAACCCCAAACCGTGTCGCCCGCAACGACCGTGTGGTTCGTCGTCGCACTGGAGGGGACCAGGGACGAAACCGCCCCCAATGGCTGTGCGCGGTTCGAGGAGGGGTCGGCTACGACACCTCCCACCCCGCCCAGACGCGCCGCCGTCCCGACCCGAGGTCCGGTCGGATTGAGCGGAGGCGCAAGAACCTGCGGTTGCTGGTCCACGATCGGACCGACCGTCCCCTGGTTCATCGGTGCCTCAAAGGCCTCCGATTCGACCCCATCGCTGATCCCTCCCAAGGAAGCTCCGCCGCCATACACGCCGGTGGTATCCCCACCGACCTCTTGGTAAGAGCTTCGACAACCCGTCATCAGCATCAGCCCAATAAATCCAAGATGGGCCAAGGCAACCACTATCACGATCTTCTTCATATTAACCTCCTGTGGAGCAAGCGCACTCGTATCCCCCGGCTGCCCTCCAGCAATCTTTGTTTGGTTCTGAAAAGGTTTCATCATTCCCATGCAGTCGTCCCTCTCGTTCCCCCTCTATCGGAGTTTGAGCGTTCCCAAGCCAATCAATGCAAATAGTGCGGAGAGAATCCAGAACCGCACCGTGATCTGGGTCTCCGTCCAACCCATAAGTTCAAAATGATGGTGAATCGGGGTGCAGAGGAAAAACCTCTTCTTCGTCCACTTGAAGTAGGTCACCTGGATGATCACCGAGACGGCCTCGATGACGAAGACCCCGCCCACAATCACCAAAACCAACTCCTGCCGGATGATACAGGCCACGGCTCCGATCATCCCCCCGATCGCTAAGGAACCGGTGTCACCCATGAATACAGTCGCGGGATTGCAGTTGAACCAGAGAAAGCCCATCCCGGCACCAGCCAGTGCGGCACAGGGAATGGCCAGTTCACCCGAGCCGGAGACATGTGGAACCTGCAGGTAGTCACTGAATATCGCGTTCCCCGCGATGTAGGCGAAAATCAAATAGGCGAGCGAAGAGGAAATCGTACACCCAATCGCAAGCCCGTCCATCCCATCGGTCAGGTTGACCGCGTTCGATGTACCCACCAACACGAACCCAAAAAACAAGACCGATAACAGACCCATGTCCGCAACAACCGGCACCTTCATAAAGGGGACGTAAAGGCCGCGGAGGGTGTCGGCGTTCTGGCTGACATAACAGAGATACCACCCGACGGCGGCTCCCACACTCCACTGGACGATCAGCTTGGTGCGCCCATGAATCCCTTTGTGCTTGCCGGTCACCTTGTGCCAGTCATCCACCGCACCCAGTGCCGCCAAGATGATGAAGACAAGGAGTACCGCCAGGACCAGTACGTTGGTGACTTGGGCCCAGAGCAAGGTTGCAACCACGACCGCAGCCAGGATCAGGATGCCACCCATCGTCGGTGTGCCATTCTTCGGTTTCCGCTGATCGATCTTCAGATCCGCCGCTATGGCACGATCCGACCCGGCGATGTTCTTCATTCTCAGGAATCGAATCACCCCCGGCGCAAGCAGACAGACCATGAGAAACGCGGTCAGAAATGCCCCGCCGGAGCGAAAGGTGATGAACTTGAAGACTCGAAGGGGTGACCAGAAATCCGTGTAGTTTTGAAGATAATAAAGCATTGCGTTCGTGTGTTATGGTTTTGCACCACAGTTAGAAACGACGTTCTCCGGCAGAATCTGATCCAGCCCGATCATCCGGGAGCCCTTCAACAGCAGCAAATCCCCAGGTCGGATGTAGTCCATCACCGCCGACTTCAATTCCCCAACTTCCCGCCGATAGACCACCCGCCCCTGATTCCACCCCATCGACTCAAGCGCAGAGACGGTCCTGCCGATTTCATCGCCACAGGCAAAGACCGCATCGACTCCCGAAGCGGTGATCCATCCGGCCAGCATGTCGTGATACCGATCACTTTGGTCCCCCAACTCCAGCATATCGCCCAGTACCGCGATCTTTCGGCCCGCGATCTCAAGCCCGCGCAGCACATCCAAGGCACTCCGCATGGAGGAGGGGTTGGCATTGTAGCAGTCGATGATCCACTCCACGTCGTTCCAGACCCGCAGCTCCATCCGCATGCGCGGCAGGCTCACCTCACCCACCCCCTCCAACACGAGCTCCGGATCGATTCCCCACTGAATCGCCAACGCAATCCCAAAGGCCGCGGCCTGAACGTTGTGCTCGGCCAGGCCGGGAACCTCCGCACTCCCGCGCCACCCGCCACGACGATCGTGGAATTGCGCCCGCCACCCACCCCTGGAACGGCCGGTCGTGTCCCAAAAGAAATCGGCCTTTGGGTCCCTGCCCACACGACAGACGGCACATCCGACCTGATCGACCATCTGCGTCAACCATCGATCCGCCGCCGGGAGCAAGGCCAGCCCATCCGGGGAAAGCGCACGCAACAACTCCGTCTTCTCCTCGAATACGCCATGCTCACTTCCCAATCCAGCCAGATGCGCCGCCCCGATGTTCGTGATGATCGCAGCATCAGGCTCGACAATCTCTGCCAATCGGGCGATCTCCCCCGGCTGGTTGCTCCCCAGCTCAAATACCCCGAGACGGTCCTCCGTCCCCGTTTCCAGAATCGAGAGCGGCAGGCCGATCAGATTGTTCAAATTCCCCTGCGTCGCAACGACCCGCCCACTCCGGCCCAGGATCGATTCGACGAAGCTGCGGGTGGTCGTCTTGCCCGCCGATCCCGTGATCGCAACCACCCGCAAGCCCTGCGCCCTCCGCACCTCGCGCGCCAATGCGCCCAGCGCGACCAGGGTGTCCTCCACCTCTATCACCGCAATCCCGTCCGGGATCTGTCCCAATGCAACGGCCCCCCGACGCACGATCAGGCCGCCCGCCCCGGCCTTGATCGCCGCCGGCACGAAGTCATGCCCATCAAATCGCGCCCCCTTCAGGGCAAGAAAAACCTCTCCCGGCACCAACCGAACAGAGTTCGTCTGGATGGGCCCGGGACACCATCGCTCCTGCCCAGACAGCAAACGCCCGCCCGCCCACCGTGCCAAATCCGTTCCCGTGATCGTTGTGATGAATGGAACCGCCGCCATGTTGTGGCCTCTCTATAACGCAACAATGCGCGACACCGCCGCCGAGCCGTTCTTCCCGTGGCCATCAAAGAGTGGGGGGGGCATATGCCCGAGAATTCGCGAAGCCGACGCCTCCCGGATGATGCAGCGATCGTCCCATGGCACCATCTGCGAACCCAAATCCTGATAGCTCTCCCCGCCCTTGCCGCATACCAGCAGAATGTCCTCCGGCCCCATCTGTCCTAAGGCCAGGTATAACGCTTCCCTGCGGTCGACCTCCGCCCAGACCTTTCTCGGATCCATCGCGGCACCCTTCATCTGCTGAATGATCGCCTCCGGCGATTCCCGCCCAGGATTGTCCGAGGTCAGGATCACCTGTGTGGCGCACTTTTCCGCCACTTGAACCACCCGCGCCCGCTCGGAGAGGTCCTGGCCCTCGGGACTGCCGACCACCAGGAAAATCCGTTTCTCCCCAAGCACCCGTACCGTCTTCAATGCGTCCTCGATCTCACACGCGGATCGCGCAGCATCGACGAAGCAGCGCAGCGGTCCACACCCGGACACCCGCTCCAGGTATCCAGGAGTCGTCTCCAGCTGCTCCAGTGCGCGATGAATGG
>CALLYA010000064.1 GCA_937875495.1 uncultured Verrucomicrobiota bacterium | reverse complement strand
CCCATCCGGAGAGCCTCGCGCAGAGGCGCAGAGGCGCGGTGGCGTTTTCGACCTGCCTATCGGGGTGGGTAGGTTCCCTGCTCTGCATCCTACCTATTTTTTTGGGGGGGTATTTACCATATACCGTTTTCAGCAGAGAAGGGCGGTTGCTGAAAACGGCTCCGATGTCGGTGCATTTCCCCTTCCCCCCTCTGCGCCTCTGCGCCTCTGCGCGAGTTCTCCCCATCCGGATCCGGAGGGCTTCACGCGGAGGCGCAAAGACGATTTCGGACGGGCTGGTTCGGTGACGGGGCGGTACAGGGATCTGAAATGGGATTGGTTTCAGGTTTGATCGGGGATCGGTTCGAGGATGGGGCGGCCCATACCGATATGGATCAGGCGGCCGACATGGATCCAGGGCAGGGCGGTGACGATGGGGGTGAGTGGGCCTGCGCCGTTCGGGAAATCGATATAGCCGCGGATGCCTCTGCGCATCATCTCGGGCGAATACAGGTTGGAATCGAACGATGCATCGTTGTCGGGGTGCCAGCAGGAGGCGCCGGCCTCGGTCGCCTGTGTGGTTACCCATTCCGCCACGTCAGGCTCGAGGGTTGATTCCGTAAGTTCGGCGAGGCGTCGCATTGCTGCAGAGGCGATGATGGGCCAGGTGGGGGCTTGAGCGGATTCGAATGGACCGGTCTCGAGTGAGAGCGGCATGGAAAACCTGAGTCGGAAGGGGAGGTGACCTTTGGGGAGCGGGATGTGCTCGAGCTGCCAGTCTGTGGTTGGGTTCCCCCAGGGATCCACCGATTTCCAATCAAGGATTCGGATCAACTGGTGATTGGGGAGGCGTCCGGCGCCATTGAGTTCGAGGGTGCTCCAGGCCTTTCGGAACAGCACTTCATCGGTGAGGGTCTGGGGACCGAGCAGGACCATTTCAAGGGTCGGCACTGTTGCTTTCTGATGGACCGGTCGGAAGATGATGCGGGTCGGTACCCCGGCGCGTTGTTGGTAGAACAGTCCGGCATGGGCGTCATGGAAGCTCAGCGCCTGATTCCATGCCTTGCGCAAACCGGCCATAGAACCTTGAGCGGGTAGGGTTTGCAGGGTCAGGCGTCTGCATCCGAGGGTGAGGTTCATGATCTGATCGAGCATGTCGCCCTGTTTCGTTTTGGCCAATCCAGGTCTCCGAGTGATTGCCCATTGAGTACCAGAGCCTCCGAACGAGGGCACGAAAAAAGTCTTGCATTGGGCAGATAAGTAAGATAAACCTTGTCCCAATTAAGGATTGGAACCTGGAATATGCTGACACAGACCTCAGAGACGGCGATACGCGCGTTAATCTTCATCGTACTGAACCGGGATCGGCAACCGCTGACCCCGCGGATGATCGCGGAGCGGATTGAGGCCTCGCCGACGTACTTGAGCAAGACGCTTCGGTTGTTGGTGAAGGCGGGTATCCTGCAGAGTGTGCGGGGGGCGCATGGCGGGGTGATGCTTGCGCGCGCGCCGGAGCATGTGACGCTGTTGGACATTGTGGAGGCGTGCCAGGGACTGATTGTGGGCAACTACTGTACGGAGCTGGGCAATCGGGAACAGCTCAAGGGCGTGTGTGCCTTTCACCATGCGATGCAGGAGATCTATGACGCGACGGTGGGTCCGTTGCGCAGGTGGACGCTTGCGCAACTGGCGGTTCGGCCGGCCCCGACGTCTCCGGATTTGGATCGCTGCCGCTGCAAGATGACGGTGGGCTGCCGCTCTTTGGCGGAGCCGGAAGAGAGAGTGTCCATTTCCAGGGAGGAATCACAATGAGGGCCCTTCGCCCCTTTTTTTGCTGTTTAATTGGGATAATGAATGTCCTTATTGTCCCTGAGGCGAAACTGTATGGACAGGCGGTGGATGGGGAGGTGGGCGTGCCGGACGCTATGGCGGTAGCGGAGGGCGGGGAGGCTGCGGACATCGTGGACGCCGCTGCGGAGGGTTTTCTGAGGCGGTGCGCCGCGTGTCACACCGTCGGGGGCGGGGCGATCGGGGACGCGCCGGATCTGCTGCCCTCCACCCAATGGGCACGTCCGGACCTGCTCATCGCGATCCAGCGAATGGAGAAGAATGTGGGGCCGCTCGAGGCGGCTGAGGTCGATCAACTGGCCGATCTGATGCTTGATCCCGCCGTCTCCAGGCGCTTGCAGGCCGCGCGTGAGCAACAGGTTGCCCAGCGCAGGTCCGAGCTCGCACCTGCCTCCGCTACGCGTGGGCGGGAGCTTTTCCTCGGGCAGAGCACCCTGCAGAACGGTGGGATGGCCTGCTCCGCATGTCACAAGGCCGGGGCTCAGGGAGGGAACCTGGCCCGCGATCTGACGCATGTCTTCGACCGCCTCGGAGAGACCGCGCTCCTGTCGGCCATTGAAGGCGCCAATTTCCCGGTCATGCGGCCCGCATACGCCGGCGCACCGGTGACCCCACAGGAGGCCGCCCATCTCACTGAATATCTCAGAACCGTCCATGCCGGGGCCGGTGACCCCACGATCGATCCACCAGCTGCCGGGGCCCACCGGCTCTTCGGCTGGTTGGGCCTTTTGGTGGCGGGTGGCGCACTGGTTGGTTCTGCTGTCGGACTGAAACGAGTTGATCGCGCAGGCGGCGTGCGTGCTCGGTTGGTCAAGCGCGCCCAAAGGAGCAGGAAACAATGAGCTGGATCAAGGATCTCTTCGACCCCGAGCAGCGGCGCTGGGAGGATTTCTACCGCAACCGCTGGAGTTATGACAAAATAGTCCGCTCGACCCACGGGGTGAACTGTACCGGATCATGCAGTTGGAACATCTACGTCAAGCGGGGGATTGTCACCTGGGAGCTGCAGGCGCTCGACTATCCGAAAATCGCGTCTGACTTGCCCCCCTATGAGCCGCGAGGTTGCCAGCGTGGGATCTCCTGCTCGTGGTATGTGTATAGTCCGCTGCGCATCAAGTATCCGACGGTGCGCGGGGTGCTTCTCGATCTCTGGCGCGCCGCTTGTAAGCGGCATCCGGACGATCCGATAGCCGCGTGGGCCTCGATTCAGCAGGACCCGAAGCAGCGGCGCAAGATCCAGCAGGCGCGTGGCAAGGGCGGATTTCGCCGCACCACCTGGGACGAGGTCTACGAGATCATGGCCGCGGCCAATCTGTATACGGTCAGGGAGTATGGCCCGGACCGGTTGATTGGTTTCTCGCCGATCCCTGCGATGTCGATGATCTCCTATGCGAGTGGGGCGCGTTTCCTCCAACTCATGGGCGGGGTCTGTCTCAGCTTCTACGATTGGTATTGCGATCTCCCGCCGGCCTCGCCCGAGGTCTGGGGTGAGCAGACCGACGTGGCGGAGAGCGCGGACTGGTACAAGAGCAAGTTCATCGCGGTGGTTGGGAGCAACGTGCTGATGACCCGCACGCCCGATGCGCACTTCCTGGTCGAGGCTCGGCATCATGGTGCGAAGTGCGTGGTCTTCTCCCCTGACTTCAGTCAGACGAGCAAAGTGGCCGACGAGTGGATTCCGTTGCACCAGGGCCAGGACGGCGCGTTCTGGATGGCGGTCAACCATGTGATTTTGCGGGAGGCGTATGCCGATCGAACGGTCGATGCCTTTGCCGACTACCTGAAGGGGAACACCGATGCGCCCTTCCTCGTGGAGCTGGAGGAGAAGGCGGACGGCAGCCTGCGCCCCGGCCGGATGCTCCGCGCGGCGCAGCTGCCGGAGTTCGCGGAGGAGGAGAACGCCGAATGGAAGCTCCTGGTACTCGATGAGCAAGGGGAGTTGCGGCTGCCGAAGGGCACGATCGGCCACCGTTGGCAGCGCAAGCAGGGCGATTGGAACATCAAGCAGGAGGACTCCCGCACGGGCGCGCCGATCGCCCCGCTGCTGAGTCTGCATGGGCGGACCGAGGATCGCGCGCTGGTGTTGATCGACGACTTCAGCGAGGGCGATCCGACCGCACTGCAGCGCGAGGTACCGGTCCGCATCATCGAGACGGTGTCGGGTCCGCGCCGGGTCACCACCGCGTTTGACCTGATGATGGCGCAATACGGCGTGCAGCGGGGCGGGTATGCGGGTGACTGGCCGACGGGGTATGAGGACGCAGGCCAACCGTTCACGCCGGCCTGGCAGGAGCGTTTCACGGGGATTGAGGGGCAGAGCGTGATCCGTTTCGCCCGGGAATGGGTGGGGACCGCGGAGAAGAGCGGTGGCCGGTGCATGATCATCATTGGAGCCGGGGTCAACCACTGGTACCACAACAACCTGATCTACCGAGCCTGCATCCACGCGCTGATGCTGACCGGCTGCATCGGCAAGAACGGCGGTGGCTGGAACCACTATGTCGGCCAAGAAAAGCTGGTACCGGCGGCGAGCTGGGCGCCGATCGCCTTCGGCCTGGACTGGGGCGGGCCGCCCAGGCTTCAGAACGCGCCGAGCTGGCACTACATGCACAGCGACCAGTGGCGGTACGACCGTGCCTTCGGTGATATGTGCCCGGTGCAGGAGCAGGAGCACCCCCTGAGCCGAGGGCATACGGCGGATCGCCAGGTGACGGCGGTGCGGCACGGCTGGCTTCCCTGCTATCCGCAGTTCAACCGGCACAACTTCGAGCTGGTGGCGGCCGCGCGGGCGGCTGGTGCAAAGACGGACGAGCAGGTGAGCGCATACATCGTGGAACAGCTGGCCGCGCGGAAGTTGAAGTTCGCCATGGAGGACCCCGATGCGCCGGAGTGCTGGCCGCGGGTCTGGTACATCTGGCGTGGCAACGCCCTTCAGGCCTCTGCGAAGGGGCACGAGTATTTTCTGAAGCACTATCTCGGCACCCACAACAACCTGGTGGCCGAGGAGGAGGGCAAGGCATTCGTCGAGGAGGTGACGTGGCACGACAAGGTGGACACGGGCAAGCTGGATCTGGTCGTCGACCTCAATTTCCGCATGGACACCTCCGCCATGTACAGCGACATCGTCCTGCCCGCGGCCACGTTCTACGAGAAGGACGATCTCTCGACCACCGACATGCACAGTTACATCCACCCGCTCCAGGCGGCGGTGCCGCCGTGCTGGGAGGCCAAGAGCGACTGGGCCATCTTCCGTGACCTGGCCTGGCACACCGAGCGCATGGCGGAGCGGCTCTATTCGGATCCGGTCGAGGACATCGTCACGACGCCGATCATGCACGACACCCCGGGTGAGATCGCGCAGCCGACGTTTCAGGACTGGATGAAGGGCGAGTGCGAACCGGTCCCTGGCAGGACCATGCCCAACCTGACCGTGACGCGGAGGGATTACACCAGCATCTTCACCCGCTTCGTCTCGCTCGGGCGTAAGTTCCGCGATGACGGACTGGGCGTGCATGGCACGAAGTATGCCGTCGACGATGTCTACGACGATTATGTACAGCACGCGCCCGTCGAGGAGTGGGAAGGTGTTGGGCGTTTCCCCTCGCTGCGGTCCGATCGCGACGTCTGCAACGCGATCCTGCAATTCGCGCCGGAGACCAATGGTGAGCTGGCCTGGCGCGCCTTCGAAAGCGAGGGCAAAAAGACGGGGCTCGAGCTGACGCACTTAGCGGATTCGATGCGCGGGGTGCGGACGAACTTCGACGATCTCTGCACGCAACCGCGCCGGGTGCTGACCTCGCCCTTCTGGACGGGCGTCACCAACAGCGGGCGTACCTACGCCGCCTTCTGCCAGAATATCGAGGAGCGCATCCCCTGGCGCACGCTGACGGGGCGCCAGCACTTCTATCTCGACCACGAGGCCTATCGCGCCTTTGGTGAGCACCTGGCGACCTTCAAGCCGCGTCCGCCGAAGGAGGCCTCGCGCGACCTGGTCCAGACCCCGGCGGACCCGCGGGCGCTGACGCTCAACTACCTGACACCTCACGGCAAGTGGCACATCCACTCCACCTTCGGCGATACGGACCGGATGCTGACCCTTTCGCGCGGCGGCGAACCGGTCTGGCTCAACGACCGCGACGCCGAGCGTGCCGGGATCGTGGACAACGACTGGGTGGAGGTGATCAACGACCACGGCGTCGTGGTGACGCGCGCATGTGTCAGTGCCCGCATCCCGAAGGGGCTTTGTTTCATCTATCACGCTACGGAGCGCACGCTCGGCGTGCCCAGGAGTCCGAGCCGCGGCAATCGGCGTGCCGGTGCGCACAACAGCCTGACGCGGGCCCGGCTCAAACCGCTCTTCATGATCGGTGGCTACGCGCAGTTCAGTTACGGCTTCAACTACTGGGGGCCGCCCGGGGTGAACCGTGACACGTGGATCCAGGTGCGCAAGATCGACGATCCGAAATGGTAAGGGAGGCGACGACAATGGATGTACGCGCACAGACGGCAATGGTGTTTCACCTGGACAAATGCATCGGCTGCCACACATGCAGCGTGGCCTGCAAGAACGTATGGACCGATCGCCCCGGTGCTGAATACATGTGGTGGAACAACGTCGAGACCAAGCCCGGGACCGGGTATCCGACGCTCTGGGAGGACCAGATCAACTACAACGGAGGCTGGAAGGTGGATGAGGAGGGGCGCTTGCAGCTGCGATGCCAGAGCAAGAGCGACGCCTTCGTAAAGCTCTTCTACAATCCGAACCAGCCCGGACTGGATGACTATTACGAGCCCTGGACCTATCAGTACGACGACCTGTTTGATCCCGAACAGGGCGATGACCAGCCGACGGCACGTCCGATCAGCCAGTTGACCGGTAAGGAGATGAAGATCGAGGCTGGGCCCAACTGGGACGACGACCTCTCCGGCTCCCCGATCTATGCCGAGAACGACCCGAACCTGCAGGTGCTGAGCGACGAAGATCGGCGGATGCTCTTCGAGGTCGAGCGGCTCTCGATGATGTATCTGCCGCGCATATGCAATCACTGCGCCAACCCGAGCTGTGTCGCGGCCTGCCCCTCGGGCGCGATTTACAAACGCGGTGAAGATGGAATCGTCCTGATCAACCAGGAGATCTGCCGCGGTTGGCGCAACTGCATCGCGGCCTGTCCCTACAAAAAAATCTATTTCAACTGGGTCACCGGCAAGAGCGAGAAGTGCATCCTCTGTTATCCGCGCATTGAGACGGGCCAGGCGCCCGCCTGTTTCCACAGTTGCGTGGGGCGCATCCGATATATGGGCGTGTTGCTCTACGACGCGGAGCAGGTCGAATCGGCGATGCAGGCGCCTGATTCGGGCCTGGTCGATGCACAGCGTGCGGTGCTGCTCGATCCGAGCGATCCCAAGGTGATCGAGGGTGCCCGTCGCAGTGGGATCAGTGAGGCGATGCTGGAGACCGCCAGGCGCTCGCCGGTCTGGAAGTATGTCATGGAGTGGAAGCTCGCGTTGCCGCTGCATCCCGAGTTCCGGACGATGCCGATGCTCTATTACGTCCCGCCCCTGATGCCGGTGATGGGCCGTGCAGGCGAGGGCGTCTACGGCCACGATCTGGACGAGCTGTTCGGGAAGATCGAAGAGGCGCGTCTGCCGATGAAATACCTGGCTGCGCTCTTCTCGGCCGGCAACGTGGAACTGGTCGAGGGCGTGATGCGTAAGCTGCTGGCGGTGCGGATCGCGATGCGGGCGAAGGACTTGGACGATGTGAGTCAAGCGCGTGCCGCGCGTGCGCTGCGGGATGCGGACCTGACCCAGGCGCAGGCGGAGGCGATCTACAGGCTGACCTCTTTATGCGACGAGCACGCCCGGTATGTGATGCCGCCGGTGCAGCGCGAGGAGGCGATGAGCGAGCCGGGATGCCGGCCGGATGCGTGCAAGGGTGAATGCGGCCTGGGCTTCACACGCCCGCCGGAGAGGGGGCGCTGATGCAGTTCCAAAGCGAGTTCATACGAAATGAGGTCCTCCCGCGATTGGGGGGCCTGCTCCAAACCGCATGCGCGGCGCCCGAGACCGAGCTGCTATCGATTCTTCCACGACTCACGGAGCTCGATCCGCAGGCTGCGCGGCTGCTCACGCAATGGGCCGATGAGATGGCGGCGCTGAGTCCCGGTGCACGCGCGGAGCTCCACACCCACACCTTCGAGCTCAACCCCTCGTGTGTGCTCTATGTCTCGGTCCATCTCTTCGGTCAGGAGAGCTTCAAGCGGGCCAAGCTGATGACCGGCCTGGACGATGCCTATCACACCGCCGGTTTTGATCGGTGCGGGGAACTGCCCGACCACCTGGGCGTGATTCTGCGCTTTGCCCCGCGGTTTGGGTCCGATGAATGGGACGACCTGGTCCGGCTCTGTCTGTTGCCGACCACAGAAAAGATGCACGGCGCACTCGCACAATCCGACAATCCATACCGCCGCCTGATCGAAGCCGTCGCTGGGCTGATCGCGCAGGAGGCACAACGGGAGGTGATTCATGACCGCGCTTGACCCGTTTCTCTTTCTCGGTCTGCCGTATCTTGCGCTCACGCTGCTTGTGGTCGGCTCGATCTGGCGTTTCCGCACCAATCGTTTCAGCTACAGCGCCCTCTCTTCTCAATTCCTGGAGCGCCGGCAACTGCTCTGGGGGTCCGCCCCATGGCACATCGGCCTCTTCATCGTCCTGGTGGGGCATTTGATCCCATTGTTGGCACCCGGTTTCTGGAAGGCCTTGGTCTCGCATCCGGCCATGCTGCTGGCGATCGAGACGATCGGGGTCGCCGCCGGTATGATGGCCCTGGCGGGCCTCCTCGTGCTGACCGCGCGGCGCGTTTTTTCGGGTCCGCTCCAGCGGATCACGACGGTCATGGACCTGGTCATCCTCGGGCTCTTGATCCTGCAGGTGGCGCTCGGCCTTGCGGTCGCGCTCAACCATCGCTGGGGCGCGCAATGGTCGGTCGGCACGCTGGTCCCCTACCTGCGGGGCCTGTTCACCCTTCGGCCCGACATGGAGCTGGTCATCGCGCTGCCGCCGTTGGTGAAGCTGCATGTGGTCGGCGCGTTTGTCATCATCGCGCTCATCCCGTTCTCGCGTCTGGTGCACGCGTTCTCCCTGCCGGTCGCCTACCTCTGGCGCCCGCCGCAGAAGGTCGTCTGGAACAATCCCCGCCGGTGGGCGGTCCAGCCCAGGTCCGTGCGTGAACTGGAAGAGGGCCGCCGGCTCTTCCTGCGCGGCGTCGGCGCGACGGCGACCGCCGGACTGTTGATGGGCGTCGGTGTGGCCGACAAGCTGGTGCGGTTCTTCAGCGGGCCCAGGATGGAGCATGAAGAGGAGATCGCGATGCTGCGCAAGAAGCTGGAGCGGCTCGAGCAGACGGCCGAAGGGCGCGAGCTCGAGCTTGAGCGCAAGCGCAAGGAGTTCATTCATGTGGCCGCCCTGGCCGAGCTGAACGGCAGTGATGGCAAGTATTTCATCGACTACGAGATGCGTCCAGCGCTGGCGTTCAAGGATGGCGACGGTCTCCCGTTGCTCATCTCCGCGAAGTGCACACACTTGGGCTGTACGGTCGCCGGAAGGGTGGACCCGCAGGGCAGGATCCTGTGCCCCTGTCATATTTCCTATTTCGACATTGCAACCGGTCGGCCGAATCCGGGCTCACCGGCCAAGGCGCCGCTGCCGCACATCGGTTGGGCGCTTTTGGATCCGAGCGGTGCGGTCATCGCGCAGAAGGCGCCGGGCGGACCCGTGGAGGGCGAGGTGACTCCGGATCGGTTGCAGGGTGCGCAGGTATACATCGCGAAGCGTTTTGCAGAGGAGGGCCGGGCATGAGAGCCACGCAATGTCTCCGGAGTGGGATCGAGTTTCTGGCCGAGCGTTTTCCGATCGAAAAGATGAACGTCCGGTCCATGGTTCAGACCAAGACCGTGCCGGTGCACCGGATGAGCTGGGCCTATTACATGGGTGGCCTGGCCCTCTTCTTCTTTCTGATTCAGCTGACGACGGGACTGTTGCTGCTCTTTTACTACGAGCCGACGGTCAGTGACGCGCACGCCTCCGTGGAGCGGATCACCGAGCATATCAGCGGAGGCGCGCTCATCCGCAACCTCCATACATGGTCGGCCTCGGCCATGATTCTCACGGTTCAGCTGCATATGCTGACCACGTTTGCGATGAAGGCGTTTGTGAAACCGCGGGAGCTGACCTGGATCAGCGGTGTGCTGTTGCTGATCCTGACCTTCACATTCGGGTTCACCGGCTACCTCCTGCCGTGGCATCAGATCGCGGTCAACGCCACGAAGGTGGGCCTGCAGTCGATCGAGGAGGTGGGTGCCTACCTGCCCGGCGCCATGAGCGAGTGGCCGGGACTGATCAAGGAGCTGATCCAGGGGGAGCCGAGCGTGGGGCAGGCGACCCTGAGCCGGTTCTACGCCCTGCATGTGGTGCTCCTGCCGTTGGCCTTCTTTGCGGTCCTGGGGCTGCACCTGCTCAGCGTGCAGCTCCACGGGATGAGCCAGGGCGTGGACCGACCCGCCCGGCGCACCGAGCGCTTCTTCCCGTTCTTCATCCTGAAGGACGCGTGGCTTTGGGGCCTGGTCTTCCTCGTGCTCTTTGTCCTGGCGCTCTGCCTGCCGTTCGAGGCGTTCTTCTCCTATCCGCTTTTCGAGGCCTACGACCCGATGGGCTCCACACCGGATGGGATCAAGCCGGAGTGGTATTTCTATTTCATATACTACCCGCTCGAGCTATTGCCGTTCTGGGTGGTGATGCTGGCTCAGACGGCGGCCATGGTGGTTCTGTTCGCTGCGCCCTGGATCTTCAAAAACAGCTCCAGGCGCACGCTCGGTATCCTGGCGGTGGCGGCGGCGTTGTACCTGGTGGTGATGACCCTGTTCGGTCAGCAGATCTACGAAATGTTCAAGGGAGGCGCATGATGCGGTATCTCTGTCTGATCCTGCTCGGACTCCTCGCGGCCGGTGAGGCGTGGGGTTATCAGGAGTTCCAGATATGGGTCGACCAACAGACCACGCGCAACGTCAATTGCGCCCTGTGCCACGCCCATGGCGACGGCCCCGACGGCGTCAAGCCGGGCCAGATCGGCAGCCTGGATGCGGAGGGGCTCAGGTCACTCGAGGCGGCGCGCCAGGCGTTCGAGCCCGGGGCAGAGGTGGAGAGTCCCATCCTCAACGCGTTCGGCAACAAGATCATCGAGCGCCTAGGCCGGACCGGATTCATCAACCTGCGCACACGGCCAGAGGCGTTTCCGGAGGCGTACGGACTGGAAACCGATCTCGACTCGGACGGCATACCCGATGCCCAGGAATACCTGGACGGAACGCTGGCGACCAACCCTCACCACGGTGCGCCGCTGCGGCTGTTGCTGCACAACCTCCGGGTCAACCTCGGGACGCTCCTGTTGATCGGGCTGGCCACGCTCTTAGGCCTGTTCGGCATCAATAACCTGCTGGCATGGTTCGCGCTCGCGACGGCCGACCAGCAACCGAGCGACGCGGAACATGATGAAGCGACGCATTCTGAAGGTGGTGGATCATCGAATTCGGATGGAACAACCGAGGCGAAATAAGCATGAACCCGTTCCGAAACAGAGCGATCATCTCCTCGATCGAAAAGCTGCCGCCGGCGTACTTCGCACTGGTGATGGCCACCGGGATCGTCTCGATCGCGGCCTTTCTGCTTGGGTATCGCATCCTGGGCACGGCGCTGCTGGGCTTCAACGGCCTCGCGTTCGTCATGCTCTGGGGACTCTTCCTGCTGCGTGGGCTGATGTTTCCGCGGGCGGTACTCTCCGATTTCACGGATCATGTGCGCGGGGTGGGGTTCTTCACGGCCATCGCCGGTGCGTGCGTCCTGGGCAGTCAGTTCACCGTGATCGCACGCCGCCCGGACGTGGGGATGGTCCTCTGGCTCTTCGGCATCACACTCTGGGTGCTCCTCATTTATGGCATCTTCACGCTGCTCACGGTTTGCGCGGAAAAACCGTCGCTCCACAAGGGGATCCATGGGGGCTGGCTGGTGGCGGTCGTGGCCGCGCAATCGATCGTCATCCTGGGCTGCCAGCTCGCGCCAGGCTTCACCGACGCGCGTCTACCGGTCCTCTTCTTCTGCCTGGTGATGTGGCTCGGCGGGGGGATGCTCTACATCTGGATGATGACACTCATCTTCTACCGCTACACCTTCTTCGTGATGAGTCCGGCCGACCTGACCCCGCCCTATTGGATCAACATGGGCGCGGTGGCGATCTCGACCTTGGCCGGGACGTTCCTCATTCAGCAGTCCGATGGCAGCCCGCTGCTCCAGGAGATCCTGCCTTTCATCAAGGGCCTGACCCTTTTCTTCTGGGCGACGGCGACCTGGTGGATCCCGATGCTGGTGACCCTTGGTGTCTGGCGGCACCTGGTCCGCCGGTTCCCCCTGCGCTACGACCCGCTCTACTGGGGCGCGGTCTTTCCACTCGGGATGTACACCGTCTGCACCCTGCGCCTTTCGGAGACGGTTTCGGCTCCCTTCCTGCGCCTGCTCGCCGAGCGTTTCGTCTTTGTGGCGTTCGCGGCCTGGGCGGTGGTGTTTATGGGACTCGTCCGCCGTACGTTCTCGCTGCTGGCAGGCGTCGGTAACGATGGGTCCGCGCTCAATCCAATCCAGGTGCGTACCTCATGACCTCGCACATGACGACAGCTGTTCAACCTGTATCGGGTGACGTTCGTTCCGCCTGTGCCCTTGCTTCCGGTGCATGCAGCGGAAGAGACCCGGGCGGCGGCTTCGCGCCGCTGACCGATCGGTTCGGGCGGCGGCATACCTATCTGCGCATCTCGCTCACGGACCGATGCAACCTCCGCTGCAGGTATTGCATGCCGGCGGAGGGCATTCCTTACCGGCCGCGCGCGGAGCTGCTGAGCTTCGAGGAGATCACGCGGGTGGTCCGCCTCGGTGCGCGCATGGGGATTCGCAAGCTCAGGCTCACCGGCGGTGAGCCGACCATGCGCGCGGAGCTGCCGGAGCTGGTGGCCACACTTTCCGCGATCGAAGGACTCGATTCGATCGGCCTGACGACCAACGGTCTGATGTTGGAGCGTCTGGCGGTGCCCATGAGGGGGGCCGGATTGACCCATCTCAACGTCAGTCTCGACACACTGCGGCCGGAGCGATTTGAACGGATGACACGCCGGCCGGGATTGCAGCGCGTGCTCGCGGGGATCGAGGCGGGATTGGCGGCCGGCTTCGAGGCGATCAAGCTCAACACCGTGGTCATTGCCGGAGAGAACGACGACGAGCTCGAGGCGTTCGCGAAGCTGGCGATAGAGCGGCCGTTGCATGTGCGATTCATCGAGTACATGCCGTTCCGGGGGAATGGGTGGTCCGCGGCCCACATGCTCCCCTCCGGCGAGCTGCTCGCCCGGCTGCGCCGGCGCTGGCCGTTGCAACCGAGTGGTGAGGACGGGCCGCACGCGGTGGTCAGGAGTTACCGCGCGCCGGGGTTCGCGGGTTCGATCGGGTTCATCAGCTCGATGACGGAGCACTTCTGTGACGGCTGCAATCGGATACGGCTGACTGCGGACGGTGCCGTCAAGAGCTGCCTGTTCCAGGCGGCGGAGGTGAGCCTCCGTGACGCGATGCGCAGCGGGGCCGATGACGCGGAGTTGGCTCTGCTCATGCACCGTGCGCTCTCGGGGAAGTGGGCGCGACACCCGTCGGCTGAGCAGCTGGTGGATGGGCAGGGCAGGGCAATGACCCAAATCGGCGGGTGAAAGGAAATCGGGCGGAATCATGGACGCATTCAAAACAATCAAGATCTTCTACTTCGCCTCGCTGCGCGAGCGCTGCGGCCGCAGTGAGGAGTTGCGCGGCACAGCGGCCGGGACGCCCGCCCAGCTCTATGACGAGTTGAGAAGGGAGTACGGGTTTGACCTGCAACAGGCGCACCTGCGTGTCGCGGTCAACGAGGTCTTCGCCGCATGGGACCGGCCGCTGGCCGACGGCGAGACCGTCGTCTTCATTCCACCTGTGGCGGGAGGTTGAGCCGATATGTTCCAGATCACCAGCGAGCGGATCGATGCCTGTGCGCTTGCCCAGGCGCTGCAGCTGCCGGCTGCCGGAGCCTGTGTGAGCTTCGACGGCCGCGTCCGCGATCATCATCAGGGGCGTGTGGTGCTCCGGCTGGAGTACGAGGCCTACCGCCCGATGGCGGAGGCCGAAGGGGGCAGGATCCTTGCCGAGGCGCGCGAGCGCTTCCCCATCCTGGACGCCTGCTGCCGGCATCGCGTTGGGCTCCTGGAGATCGGCGAGTGCGCCGTCTGGATCGGGGTACTGGCCGCGCACCGGCAGGCGGCGTTTCAGGCCTGTGAATACATCATCGATCAGGTCAAGGCTCGGGTGCCGATCTGGAAGAAGGAATTTTATGCGGATGCCCCGCCGGAGTGGGTCTTTGCCACGCGGCCGCAGGCCGCCGATCCCGGGAGAGAGGTGGAGGTGATTTCATGAATTGCGACTGCGGCTCCACGTCCGCGATGCTGAACCCAAAGGAGGCGATGCGACTCGTTCTTGAGCGTGCCGCGCCGCTCGGCGTGGAGCGTGTGGCGTTGAGTCGGGCATCCGGCCGCGTTCTGGCCCAGACCGTTGTCGCCGATCGCGACTATCCACCGTTCGATCGCGCCATGATGGACGGCTATGCCGTGCGCCTGGCCGATGCGGGCAGGCGTGTCGCGGTCGTGGGCGAGGCGACTCCCGGCGTGGCATGGTCCGGCCGCCTCACCGATGGCAAGGCGGTGTCGATCATGACCGGCGCGCCCTGTCCCGATGGGGCGGAGCTCGTCGTGCCGGTTGAGCAGACGGTGCGCGAGGGTGACGGGGTCGGGCTGCCAGACGATCTGCGGCCGGGGCGGCACATCGCCTATCGCGGTAGCGACCAGCCGAGCGGTGCCGATCTGCTGGGCGCCGGCGCCCGCATCACTCCGCTGGCGTTGGCCGTCATGGCCACGGTCGGCGTGGTCCACCCCTTGGTGCGGCGCAGGCCGAAGGTCGCGCTCGTCGCGACCGGCAACGAGCTGTTGGATGCGGCGGCGCGGCCGGAAAGGTATCAGATCCGGGACTGCAATACGCCGTTGCTCTTGGGTGTGCTGCACCGGCTCGGGGTTTCCGACACGCTCTGCCTGCGCGCGGCCGATCGGCCGGAGGAAATCAGGGCTCGGCTGGAGGAGTGCGAATCGTATGAGATCGTGCTGCTGACCGGTGGGGTCTCCGCCGGGCGCTACGATTTCATCCCGCAGGTCGTGGCTGGCCTCGGCTGGCGGGTTGTCTTTCATAAGCTCGCGCAACAGCCGGGTAAGCCACTACTCTTTGCGGAGCGCAACGGCCGACTGCTGTTCGGGCTGCCGGGCAATCCGCTTGCCGTGCACCTCTGTGCGCAGCGCTATGTCGCGGCTGCGATCCGCTGCATGTCAGGGCTCCCTGCGCTCCCGGCGCGTGGGGTCGGCTGGCTGGCGGCGGGTTGTGCCAACCGCGGCGAGCGCACGCTCTTTCTCCCGGCCCGCGCGCAGCCGAAGGATGCGGCCGGCGGCTGGTCGGTCGAGCCGATGGCGACGCATGGCTCGGCCGATATCTTCCCCGCAAGTCGCGCCAACGCCATGCTCGAGCTCGCCCCCGGGCAGGCGCTATGCAGTGGGGCGGAGGTGCAATTCGAATGGCTCGCCGGGGAATGTGCGGGGGAGGGGGACCCGGCATGAACCAGCTGCCGATTTACATCCTGGCCGGCGGGCGCAGTTCGAGATTCGGCTCCGACAAGACGCGGGCGCAGCTGGGTGGGGGCCCATTGATTGCGCAGCTGGTCCGCCTGCTCGCGCCCGTGGCGACCGGGGTCACTCTGATCGCCGATCGCGCCGATCGTTACGCCGATCTCGGGTTGCGCGGCATCGCCGATCTGCGGCCGGGGCGGGGTCCGCTGGGCGGACTCGAAACAGCGTTGCTGGATGCGGGGCCGGGGGCGTGGTGTGGGCTGATCGCCGGCGATTGGGCGGGCGTCCGGCCTGAGTGGCTGAGCCTGTTGATGGAGCATCGGCGTGTCGATGCCCGGTTCGTGCTCTTTGGGCGGCCACGGCCGGAGCCACTCTTTGGGCTGTATCACGCCTCGCTCTTGAGGACGGTCGCGGCTCAATTGGATGCCGGCCGCCTGGCGATGCGTGATCTGATCGCGTCCGTGCCCGGGGTGGTGCTGCCTGTGCCGGCGGACTGGGCGGAGGCGGTCAATATCAACTGCCAGGAGGATCTCGAGCGATTCATTCATGGAAAGGGAGCGGCACAATGCGTGACATCAGCCGAAAAATCGTGACTCAGCGGAGCGCTATCGCATGGGCGGAGCTCTTTTGTTCTCCGGCCACCATCCAGCGGATACATGCCCACCAGATTCCCAAGGGCGATCCGCTGGAGGTCTCCAAGGTCGCCGCGATCCAGGCGGCGAAACAGACGCCGCAGATCCTGCCGTATTGTCATTCGGTCGGACTCGACTTCGTCGGGGTCGAATTCCGGCTCGGAACGGATCGGATCGAGGTCGAGGTGACGGTCAAGGCGATCGATCAGACGGGGGTGGAGATGGAGGCGCTGACGGCTGCCTCGGTCGCGGTCCTGAATCTCTATGACATGCTGAAGATGCTCGACGACACCATGGCGATCGGCGGCGTCAAGCTTCTGGCCAAGCGCGGTGGCAAGAGCGACCGGCGGAGTGGGTTTGCGCAGGGTCTGCGCGCGGCGGTCGTCGTGATCAGTGACAGTGTTGCCGCAGGCGAGAAGGAGGATACGTCGGGACGCCTCATCTGTGAACGGCTGCAGGAGGAGGGGCTGGAACTGGCCGATTACCGGGTCGTCTCGGATGATCCCGAGGAGATCGACGGTTGTTTGCGACACTATGCCGACCAGGCGCGGGTGAACCTGGTCCTCACCACGGGCGGGACCGGGTTCGGTCCGCGGGACAACACGCCCGAGGTGATGGGGCGCCTGATCGAGCGCGAGGCGGCCGGCATCGTCGAGGCGGCGCGTGCGTATGGTCAGGCGCGTACGCCGCACTCGATGCTCTCCCGCGGGCGCGCCGGAATCCGGGGCAACACCCTGATCGTCAATCTTCCGGGGTCGCGCGGGGGGGTGGCCGAGAGTCTCGATGCCCTGCTGCCGGGGATGTTGCATGCGTTTAAGATGCTGCGCGGGGAGGGGCATGACGAGGAGCATCCGCGGGATGGGCGTCGAGGCAGTGCGGATTCATGAGCACAACCGTTGCCGACATGCCGTGCATTCAGGGGGCGGAGGGGCGTCAAGCCCGTCCATGGATCCGGCTTGATCGCAACGAGCTTGCCGGGGCGTTCGGCGATATCGGGACCGATTTGCCGCTGCTGGTCGGGATGGTCCTGGCCTCGGGTGCCTCGGGGATGCAGGTCTTCGTGGTCTTCGGCACGCTTCAGATCTTGTCCGCCCTGATCTACGGCATTCCGATGCCGGTCCAGCCGCTCAAGGCGGTCGCCGCGCTGGTCATCGCGCAGGGGATCGCCGCGCCGGTCATCTTCGGCGCCGGTCTCGCGATTGGGGTGATCATGCTGATCCTCTCTCTGACCGGCTTGCTGACGCTCCTGGCTCGGCTCGTGCCGGTCGCGGTCGTACGTGGCATGCAGCTGGGGTTGGGGTTGAAGCTGATGCAGATGGCTGTTCTGCACTATATCCCCGCGCACGGCGCGCCCGGCCTCTGGCTCGCCGGTGCGGGTATGGTCCTGGCGCTTCTGTTTCGCGCCAACCGGCGCTGGCCGGCCTCGCTTTTGGTCATTGGCTTGGGGTTGGTCTACGGCCTGAGCACGGGATTTCACGAACTCGTCGAGCTGGTAACGGCCAGCCCCGGGCCCCTGGTTTCGACCGGTTTCGGGCTGGGCCTGGTTTCGCCGGGTGAGATCTGGCTGGGCCTGCTCCTGCTGGCGCTGCCGCAGATCCCGCTCTCGCTGGGGAACTCCATCCTGGCGACGGCGCAGCTGGCTGAGGACTGGTTTCCGGAGCGGCGGATCACGGTCCGCCGGATCGGGCTGACCTACGCCCTGCTCAATCTCATGGCGGCGCCATTGCACGGGTTTCCGGTCTGCCACGGCTCGGGCGGGATGGCCGGACACTACACGTTTGGTGGCCGGACCGGCGGGTCGGTGCTGTTTTACGGACTGCTCTTCATCGCCCTGGGCGGGCTGGCAGGTGACCGTTCGGGTGTGCTCCTGCTGCTCTTTCCGCTGCCGATGTTGGGGGTCCTGTTGCTCTATGAGGGGGCGGCATTGGCGGAGCGTTGCCGTGATCTGCGGGCCTCGCCGGCGGCCATGGTCACCGCGGGTGGTGTCGCGCTGGCGGCCTTGCTGTTGCCGTATGGTTTTCTGATCGGGATGACGGTTGGCACGCTGTTGGGAAGAGAGAATGGGAAGAGGGGGAGAGGAAGGGGGTTGGAAGGGGAAAGGTAAACTTGGAAGATACGAAGACGCGAAGGTTGGAAGGGTTGGGATGGGGAAGACAGGTCGAAAACGCCACCGCGCTCTCTGCGGGAGACTCTCCGGATGGGGAGAACTCGCGCAGAGGCGCAGAGGCGCAGAGGCGCAGAGGGGGGGAGGGGAAATGTATTTACATCGGACCTGTTTCCA
>CALLYA010000063.1 GCA_937875495.1 uncultured Verrucomicrobiota bacterium | reverse complement strand
CGTTTTCGACCAACCTATCGGGGTGAGTAGGTTCCATGCTCTGCAGCCTACTTTTGGGGGGTTATTTTCAGGGATACCGATTCAGTAGACCAAGGCAGTTGTTGAAAACGGCTCCAATGTAGGTCCCTTTCCCCCCCTCCCAATACACCTCTGCGCCCTCTGCGATCTCTGCGGGATACCTCCCCATCCGGATCCGGAAACCTTTTTGGACGACCTCTGGCAAGGACAGAGTGGGTAACCAGACCGTCTCGGTCTGGAACATGCAATATGCACGGGGAAACAGTTAAATCCCCATGCCTATTCCGAAATCGAAATCGAAATCGGTATCGGTATCGGTATCGGTATCGACGGAATACGCGACTCGGCGCAGAATGTTCATATCCAAACATCCACAATACCGCCACCACACCAACGACCGGTTGCCCGCAACCCCACAGCCAAAGGCCAAAGCTCCATCCAGAGCGGCCCCGGATCTCCGCCCCAGACCCCACAGGCCTCAGGCCTCCTGGTTGAGCTTGCGGATCGCTTCCAGCTTTTCCCCTACCCCGCTGCGGCGGACCGTCTCCCCGCTCCGATCCAAGGCCAACTTCAGCAGAATCGGGCCGACCACCTGGTTCAGTCCGATCACCGCCAGCGCCAGGGTGACCGGGGCCGAGCCCCAACCGGGAAAGCGCACCCCAATCAGGAGAGACAGCCCCACACTCACCCCCGCCTGAGTCACCAGACTCGAACCCAACCAATTGCAGGCGGAGGCGGGTTCTTTCGAGATCCTCCCCCCAACCCGGCCGGACACCCACAACAGGAACAAACGCAGAGCGACAAATCCCAACGCGATCGGCCATGTGTCCATGAGTGCATGCAGGTCGATCCGAACGCCCAGGATCGCAAAGAAAACGATATAGATAGGTATGGAGATCCGCTCCATCTCCTCCATGAATCGAGGGCCGCTGCTGGTTGCATTCTGAATCACCATGCCGGCAGCCATGCAGATCAGAACCGGCTCCAGCTGAAAGTGAACCCCCAACTGGGTTTCGACCATGCCGCTCAGGGCGTGAGCCGCCTGGCTGATAAAGACACAAAAAATCAGGATCACAACCGCCAGCTCGCCGTGCAGACGGTCGACGTTCTTGCCGAGGGCGTACCCGGCGATTCCACCAAGGACCAGGCTGACCCCCAGTTCGATGGCCAACCCCAAAAGAAACAGGGCGTTCAATCCCGTTTCAGGATCCAACAGAGATCCGGCCAGACTCAGGGCTATCGCAAAGAGGATCACGACCAACACGTCCAAACAGACGGTCACTCCGAGCACCAGCTCTGTAAATGGCCCCTTGGCACGGGTCTCCCGCATCAAGGCGATCGCGGTGGCCGGCGACGGCCCAATGGAAAGCACACCCAGCAATGCGGCCATCATCCATATTTCCATACTCCGCATGCCGGTTGCACCCATCGGTCCCTGACAGACCCAACCCAACCCCAGGGTGATCCCAGGGATCGTGATCAGCAGCAGAAAAGAGACATTGGCCACGATCCCCCAAGCCCGCCGCCGCAATTCCTTCAGGTGCAGCTCCCCCCCGACCGTCAGCGCGATGAAGGTCAACGCCAGCTCATCGATCCGGGTCAGCTCCACAATCATTTGGTCCCCGGAAATCAGACCGCCGAGCTGGGGGCCGAACAAGATCCCCGCCCCCAGATAACCGGTCAGGGCCGGAAGCTTTACCCGCCGGGTCAATTCGCCCATCAGATACCCGCTCAACAGCAAAAAGCCAAAACCGAGCACCGCCTGGGCCCTCGGGGATTGCTGGGAAAAGGTCTCTGTCTCGGAATAGAAGGACATGAACCCAACAATGAAAATCAAGCCAAACCAATGCGCATTTTTGACCCAACGCGGATTCATAGGGCGGCCTCCTCCTGGATCGACGTCGCGTTTTCATCCGGCGGCATCATCCCCTCGCTCGCCAGCCATTGCCCCGACAATCTGGTGAAGCTGGCCGCGCCCAAGGCGTCGCTCATCAGAATCCCAAGCAACAACGCCGTCGAAACGGTATCCGCCCACTCCGGATGCAGGAACCAGGAGGAATCGATCAAAACGGCAAGGGCGAAGGCCCCTTGAAAGAGGAGCCCCATCCCGAGCTCCGACGGGCGATGTCCGATTCTGCTGCCGGTGATCCAGGCAAAGCCAAACTTCGCAAGCACCCGGCCGACGGTATAGGTCAGGGCAAGTCCCAACGCGATGCCCCACTGTCCAGGTCGCCACGATGTTCCGATCAGCAGGAGCATCACCAGAAAGAGCGGACGCTCGGCCGGAAGCAGCTCCTCGGAGAGCTTGGAACTCCCAGGGCTGGCATTCGCGATGACAATCCCGGCGATGGTGCTCACCAACAAGACCGGCAGGTTCATGTTCATCGCCACTCCGCTGACGAGCAGGACCCCGCCCATGGCGATCGTCAAACGGTCCTGGCGACCAACCCGCCGCGAGGAGAGCAGTGCGATCAGAAACCCTGCCGCCACGCCCAGGAACAGCGGCAAGGAGATCCAGACCCAGCCGCCTCCCGCCCCCCCGGTCGGTGTACCGAAGGCCGCAACCGCCCAGAGCAACAGCAACGCGACCAGCTGGTCGCCCGCTGCGGCATAGTGGAAAAAGGGACGCAACGGCCACTTTCTTGTCGCGCGCCGGATCTCCGCATCGCTCGACTCGTAGTAGGAGGAACACCCGGCCAAGGCCGAAATTGTGAAGTAGAGCCCACCGATCACCGGCAGCCAGCCCACGGAGCCGTTCTCCCGAATCCCATCACCACCGCCGATGACGCCCATGATCCAAGGCAGGCAGAACAGAGCCGTCACCCATCCACTGCCCAAGCCCTCCAGCAGAAACAGGCCGATCAAACGTTTGGGCGGTCCCGGTCCCATCACCGCGCGGTCAAACTGCAAGCCGAACAGGAGTCCGACCCAGGCCAGCGTCAGGACCTTCAACGGGGTCAATACACTCAGGATCTCTTGGTCGATCAGGTTGAGCCCCAAAGGCCCAAGTGCGATTCCGATCGCGATCAATCCGACACCCTGGCCGAAAAATCGGGCAATACGCTTGTGCGGCCCCTCCCCCAGCTGGGAGGGCCAGCGGTGGCCCAGAAATGCCAGGGCCAGGATTAAAATCAGCGAGAGCAAAATGCGCATGAAGCGTCATCCTACCTCTAAAACCCAGGTTTGGAAACCTGTCCTCGCGCACTTTTTCGCTTCCACCTCGGTGCCCGTTCGGCTATACATTCCTGAGCTTGCCGAAAAAAACGTTGCATGCTAGAAGACTTCCTCCGATCAGGAGGAGGCCGTCTGCGTTATTGCGTGGGCGGTAGTTCAACCCTCGGTTTATTCTGAAAGTTCTTTTAAAGGAGTTTCGATCATGTCTAACAGACCCCTTAATGTTGGTCTGATCGGCGGCGGCGGTGGCGCCTTCATCGTCCAGCCCCATCAGCGAGCCATCAACTTCGACGGCACCCGCAGAGTCGTCGCCGCCGCTTTGCACCCCGATCCCGCAACGGCTACCCGGGAGGCCGCGGCCTGGCCATACCCCATCAAGGGATACGAGAGCTACGACGCCATGATCGCGGATCAGGCCGGCAAGCCGGTCGGCGAGCGCCTGGACTACGCTCTGATTGTCACGCCCAATTTCGTGCACTTCGATCCGGCGATGAAATGCATCAAGGCCGGCATCCCTGTCTTCTGTGAAAAGCCCCTGACCGTCACGCTCGAAGAGTCCGACAAGCTGGTCCAGGCCGTGAAGGAACATAAAGTCCCCTTCGCTGTCTCCCATACCTACTTGGGACATTGGACCACCCGTCTCGCCCGTCACATCGTTCGCAGCGGCCTGATCGGTGAGGTTCGCTGGGTCGATTCCTACTACCTTCAGGGATGGTTGGCCGATAAGGCGGAAGACTCCAACAACATGCAGGCCGAGTGGCGTGTGGATCCGAAACGGGCCGGAGCCAGCTGCTGCGGCGGCGATATCGGGACCCACGCACTCATGCAGCTGCGCTACATCACCGGTCTCGAAGTCACCCGTGTTCGCGGCCAGTTGGAGACCTTTGTCGGCGGTCGCCAGCTCGACGACCACTTCACGACCTACTGCCAACTCTCCAACGGCGGAAAGGCCATGGTCCGCGCCTCCCAAATCTGCATCGGCCACAAGAATGACCTTCGTATCGAGGTCAACGGCACCCGCGGAACCCTCTACTGGGAGCAGGAACAACCGGAGCGCTTGGTGATCATGCTGCCGAACCAGCCTGATCGCGCCTACTGGCGCGGGGCGGTCTCGGCCAATGACGGATTCCTGGGCGACCTGCCGGAAGATCTCATGGCCGAACCCAACATCCCCGCCGGCCATCCCGAGGCGTTCCATGACGCCTTCGCTCGCCTGCATCGCGGCTTCGAGGCCGATGTCCGTGCATACAACGACGGGAAGCCGTTCTCCAACGACGGCAGCAAATATGCCAATGTCGTCGACGGCCGCATCGGGATCGCCTTCGTCGAAGCGGCTGTTCGCAGCCATCTGAAGGATATGGCCTGGGTCGACGTGCCCTGACCGACGCGAACACCGATGAGTCGTCGCTCATCCCTCCACGCGGGGCACCTCCAAAGTGCCCCGCGTTTTTTGGCGCCCTGCGTTCAATTTGCCGTGTTACGGGGTTTCCACCGGAGGGGTGACAAACGGGTTTTGCCAGAACGAACCCTGGGCTTCCTCTGCCGAGGAGGGGATCGAGAATGGATCGCTGGGGAAGATCTCCGCTCCGGAAAAGATTCCACCCCAATCGGAGTCCTCACCCCACTCCAGGAATTGGTTGATCGAACCGCCTCCCGATGACCTGCCTTGAAGGGTCGAGCGGAACCACTCCATCTCGTTCAACGAGCCCATTCCGTTGCGCAGGTCCAGAGAACCGCCCATCCGGGAACCGATCAAACCAGATAGCTCTGAAAAAAGGTCCCCCCCTCTTGCGATCCGGCCATCCGACGGCCCCGGGATGCCGAACTCATCCTGGCCGAATCCTGCATCCTCCTCCCACGTACCAGTCGGGAAAAAGACCGCGTTCTCCGCCTCCTCACCGATACCTCGGGCCGCAGTACGCGGCAGCCCTTCCCAGTCGATCGGCTCATTCAAGCTGGGTGACGGCTGGCCCGCCGAAACCGGATTGGGTGGGATAAAGGCCGGCTTCAAACGGGCATCCTTGCCGTAAACGACCTCCCCCAACAACATGGCGTGGACCTCACCCCACGGCATCCCTATCCCAACAGCCAGTAGAGCGACTCTCAGACAGGCCAAGGCGGCCACGCGATGGCAATTACTTCCCGGTTTCATGGCACTCCGTTCTCCACACAAAAAAAATCGACCTTCTCGGCTGGCTTGCTCCATCCTTGAACAAACTCTCCAATCCCATTCATAGTCAACACCGCCTTCGCACGCTCTGCAACCTTTGACTGGTCAGCCGCGCCTTCACAGAGTAGGAATATCAATCATCAACCGCAACCGGCATCGGAAGGCCACCGGACATCGTGGCTCCCCTTTCCACGCTTCACCCAACCACCGATCCAGCCCACAAGTAGTGAGGAATACGACCATGGCAGATTGCTACATCGGCATCGACAGCGGCACCCAAAGCACAAAGGCCCTCGTCATCGATGGCGCTTCAGGACGGGTTCTCGGCAGTGCCGCACGGAAATACGACCTCATCGCCGGATTGCCCACCGGCCATATGGAACAGGCCCCTCAGGACTGGATCGACGCCATCCAACAGACCATTCCCGAAGCGCTCAAGACAGCCCAGGTCAGCCCCGAGGAGATCCGAGCCATTGGAGTCAGCGGCCAACAACACGGCTTTGTCCCCCTCGACGCAGCAGGTGAGGTGATTCGCCCCGCCAAACTCTGGTGCGATACCTCCACTCAGGCCCAATGCGAACAGCTCATTTCCGGTATGGGCGGCCTCGACGCCCTGATTCGAACCACCGGCAACGGAATGCCGCCCGGATTTACCGCATCCAAGATCCTGTGGATGAAAGAGAACGAGCCGGACCATTTCCGCCGCCTCGCTCATTGCCTCCTCCCCCATGATTACATCAATTACTGGCTGACCGGCATCATGGCCATGGAGCCGGGTGACGCCTCCGGAACCGCTCTCCTCGATGTCCGAACCCGACAGTGGGCCGAGCAGGTCATGCGCCTGATCGATCCACGAATACCATCCCTGTTCCCGCCGCTCCGAGCCTCCCATGAGGTCCTCGGCCCCCTGCGCCCGGAGGCCGCTCAAGCGCTCGGCCTGCCCGGCTCTGTCCTGGTCAGCGCCGGCGGCGGCGACAACATGATGGGGGCCATCGGGACCGGTAACACCCGGCCCGGCGTCGTCACGTGCAGCCTCGGCACCAGTGGCACGATTTACGCCTGCAGCGACCAGCCGATCGTCGATCCCCAAGGGGAGATCGCCGCGTTCTGTGACAGCACAGGCCGGTGGCTTCCCCTGCTCTGCACGATGAATGTCACCGTTGCGACCGAGTACATCAAAGAACTCTTCGGCCTCGACAACCGCACCCTGACCTCCGCCGCGGAAGCGGTCCCTCCAGGAGCTGAGGGCCTGCTCCTCCTCCCCTATTTTGAAGGCGAACGCACCCCCAACATCCCCGACGGCACCGGCGTCCTCCTCGGTTGGCGCCGTCAGACCAATACGCCCGGACACTTCGCACGCGCGGCCATAGAAGGAGCTACCCTCGGCCTGAATTACGGCCTCAATCGCATGCGGAAACTGGGGATCACGCCGACCGAGGTCAGACTCACCGGCGGCGGTTCCCAAAACCGGTTGTGGCGGCAAATCGCAGCGGATGTCTTCGAGGCGGAGACCGTCTGCCTCGAGACCGCCGAGGGTGCAGCCCTGGGCGCGGCTCTTCAGGCCGTTTGGGCGTTCGAGAATCGTGCGGGACATGCCGGGCGATCCATCGAGCAGATCACCGATGACCTGGTCCGCACCGACGAGGCCACACGCTGTCACCCCAGGCCCGAGCATCAAGCAGTCTATCGCGCAGGCCAGGCGCTCCACGATGAGGCTAGCCGCGCCCTTCGAGACGAATTCTTTTTACACCACCGCACAGCTCTCTAATCTGCATCCCTCACAGCTCCAGCCCAAGACAACTCAATCAAGAGGAGTACGACCCTTGCCATCCCCTCAATCAGGACATTCCGTCGGATTCGGAATCATCGGCGCCGGCAACATCGCCCGCTTTCATGCGCGGGCCTTGCAGGAGGGCGCCAACACCCACCTCGCCGGGATCTACAGCGACATCCCGGACATGACCGATCGGCTCGCAGCGGAATTCGGCTGCCAAGCCTTCCGCTCAAAGTCCGATTTTTTCGCAGCCCCCCAAATCCAGGCCGTCACTATCGCCACGCCGAGCGGGACGCACGCGGACCTGTGCGTAGAAGCCGCTGAGGCGGGTAAACATGTGATGTGCGAAAAGCCCCTGGAAATCACGCTCCCCCGCATCGACAGCATCATCGAGGCGTGTGATCGCGCAGGGGTTTTGCTCGGAGCGATCTTTCAATCGCGCTTCGGCAGAGGCGCTCAGATCGTTCACCAGCTCATCTCCAGCGGCGCCCTCGGCAGACGCACGATCAGCAATGCGCAGATCAAATGGTTCCGAACCCAGGCCTACTATGACAGCGGCGGCTGGCGTGGCACATGGGAGCTCGACGGTGGCGGCGCACTCATGAACCAGGGCATCCACGCGATCGACCTCTTGGTCTGGATGTGCGGCCTGCCGAACATGGTCTACGCAAAAACCGGCACCATCGCGCACCAGCGAATCGAGGTGGAGGACGTTGCCGTGGCAACATTGCAGTGGCCGGACGGCTCCCTCGGCTGGCTCGAGGGCACGACCGCCGCATACCCCGGTCGCCCCAAACGCCTCGAACTCTCCGGGGACAAGGGGACCGTGATCCTCGAGGACGATACCGTCACCTTCCTCGATCTGGATGCACCCAGTCCGGACGCTCTCGCGTTCCAAAAAGAACTCGAATCGGCACAAACCTCCATCGGCGGCGGTGCCTCCGATCCACTCGCCATCGATTACTCCGGTCACAAACTCCAGTTTGAAGATCTCGCCCGAGCCATCGACCAGGGAGGCCAGCCGGCCGTTCACGGAAGGGAAGCACGGAAGGCGGTAGCCCTGATCCTGGCCATCTACCAGTCCGCCCGCGAAAACCGGCCGATCGATCCACGTAGCCTCTAACCCACGGCTCGCCCGCGTTCGGGCAAATACCAGACCAGAGCGCCCATCCGGGCTTCCAAGCCGGATGGGCGCTCTCCGTCTCCATGGTTAAAACCAATGGATCCCCTTCGCAATTGCACCCCACGGCGATCGCGGAGTGAATGAACCCGTTGCCCCGTGGTTTTTGCCTACACGCACGGCGACAGCCAGGGGTTCGGAGCAATACTCCTTCCCGTGCTAGGCGACGGGGAATATCGCGTCCAAATCAAGTTCCGTGAAACTACGAAAGGCTACCAGTGTCTTTGTCCGGTTAATTCCGGGGATTTGGAGCATCTTTCCGGCCACCACGTCCGCCACGGCCTCGTTGCTCTTGCAACGCACCATCGCAACGATATCCCATTCGCCGGAAACCGTGTAGACCTCGCTCACCCCCTTGAGGGCAGCCAAGGCTTCTGCAGTCTCCTCCAACAAGGCCCGTTCGGCCTGTATCAACACGACAGCCGTCACCATGTCGATGTCTCCCTTGTTTGAATCGACACCATCCGCATTTCAGGGAGATCACGCCTAATAGGACCTCCCGACCAAAGAACCACTGCATCTTCCATCGAACCGGCACCGCTGTCCAGCCTTGTTCTTTCAACCAGCCCACACGGCGGATTCCTTCCGGAATCTGTGGTATACTGTTTCTCTATTTTTTTCAGCAACGCTATGGAGGAATGGCTTGGCTAGACACGGCAACAACCATCCATCCCAAGAGGAACAGGTCACGCAGCCCTCCCCACAGGAGGCCGGCTCGGCGCTCGTGCATAAGGGCAATGCACTCCTGAACCTGGCTAGAACGAATCGTGGGGAGGCCGAGCAGGCCTTCGCACGGCTCACGCCTCAGGATGCCCTCGCCCTTGTGCGCAGTTTCGAGGCACGCGACCGCCTGGATTTGATCTATCTCGCAGAGGATTGCACCGACCTCGTCCGCGCACTCCGCCCCGAAGAGCTCTACCTCACCGTCAAGTCGGTCGGTCATTGGGATGCGCTGGAGGCGATCGAGACCGCATCCGATGACCAGATCAATTTCCTGCTCGATCACGAGTGTTGGACCAAAGACCGTATCAACCAAGAAGCGGTGATCGATTGGATTCAACTCTTCCTCGATTGCAGTGACGACCAATGCGCGCGCATCATCCGCGGACTCCATCCCGAGTTCGTCATCGCAGCCGTGAAAGGGCATGTGCGGCTCAATCATCGGGGAATCCGGAGTCTCCAGGTCGACGACCAGTTCTTCTGCACACCGGACGCCCTCGAGTCGGATCAACCGGCCATCAAGGAGTTCCTATTCAGGCTCTATGACGTCGATCTGGAGTATTTCGCCAGGCTGATGCGGCTGATCGTCACCATGCCCAAGGGCCGTGCAGAGGCCGATGCCCATGGGGATCGTGAGCTCAGATTGCGCGAAGCCGGCTTCCCGGGATACCTCGAAAGCCAGATGATCTATGACCCGGTCGACCTTCGCCTGATCGAACAGGAACGGGGTCAGGGTTCGTCTCCCGCCAAGCCAACCTCCTCCCCGGCCGTCGCAGGTCACGCGCAGCAGCTCTTTCTTCAAAAGACGATCGAACACGGAATCCGCTCGGGCCTGCTCTCCAACCGGTTCACCCCACGCGTCGAAGAACAGGTCGGAAGACTCACCAACCGAATCCTGGTCGCCGATGAGATCGACCCTACCGAAAAACCGCGCGTCATGGCCGCACTCGAACGCGCAAGACAACTCGTCAACCTCGGCCTCGAGTTTCAGTCGAATCAATCCCTCGACCGCGCCGTCCTCATCCTCATCGGTTGTGACTTCGAATTCCTGTTTCGCATCGGACACACACTGGTGAGCCGCTTGCAGAAACGCGCCGACCACATTGGAGGCGGACTCAGCAGCAAGGTGATTCATGGCATGCTGGAAACCCCCTACAAGGAGTCGTTTCAGGGCCTGATGGGCGAGCAGATCCTCCTCTACCGAAGAGGATGCCGGCCCGAATTCAGCCCCATTCGCTCCATCCGTGACTACGAGGAGGCAGCTGACCGGATCGCCGAGATCGACCTCCTGGTCCAATTGCACATGGATATCCTCCCCATCCGTTATCGCCACATGCTCAACGATCCGCGCATTCGCGCCACCGCCGCGGTCGGCCCACTCACCCTCCCCCAGGTGGCCAAAAAGAACCTCGATGCGCTTGTATCCGGCGAACTCGGCCTGCCGTCCGAAACGGATCCTGAGACTTGGCTCGATCAACTGCTGATTGAACACGGGTTCAACCTCCGAGACCGTATCCCGCTTCAGGAATACTGGCGCACCATTGTGGCGACACAGCGTTCAGCCTCGGGTTAAACTCGCTTGCGCCCGTTTGCTTCGTCGAGTCCGTGGGGGAAGATACGCTCATCCCCCTCCGCTCCCTTTACCCAGTCCTGTTTCGAGATCGCTTACCATGAAAAAGATCCTCTGCATCGGCGCCGGATATGTCGGTGGCCCAACCATGGCCGTCATCGCCAAACATTGCCCCGAATTGGAAATCGTGTGCGTCGATATCAACGAAGACCGCATACGCGCATGGCAGTCGGATGATCTGCCGATCTATGAACCGGGACTCCTCGATGTGGTCCAACAGGTGCGCGGCAAGAATCTGTTCTTTTCGACCGATATCGTCGGGAATATCCCCGATGCCGATCTGATCTTCGTCAGCGTCAATACCCCGACCAAGACCTTCGGACAAGGCGCAGGCCGCGCTGCAGACCTGCAGTACTGGGAGAAAACCGCACGGCAGATCCTGCAATACTCACGCTCGGACACGATCGTCGTCGAAAAGAGCACCCTGCCGGTCCGAACCGCAGAGGCCATGCACAGGATCCTGGACAGCCGTTCCAGTGGCCCTAAATTCGAAGTCCTTTCCAACCCGGAATTCCTCGCCGAAGGCACCGCGATCGCCGATCTCGAAAGCCCGGATCGAGTCCTGATCGGGGGGCCGACAACCCCGGCCGGCCAAAAGGCCGTTGAAGCCCTCGCCGCCATCTACCGGCACTGGGTCCCCGCCGAAAAGATCCTCACCACCAATGTCTGGTCGAGCGAGATGTCCAAGTTGGCGGCCAACGCATTCCTCGCCCAACGGGTCAGCTCCATCAACAGCCTGTCCGCCCTCTGCGAGGCAACCGACGCCGATATCACCGAGGTCTCCCGTGCGCTCGGCATGGATCGGCGGATCGGCGGGCGCTTCCTCCAGGCCGGTGTCGGCTTCGGTGGCTCCTGCTTTAAAAAGGACATTCTCAACCTGGTCTACCTCTGCGAACACTACGGATTGCACGAGGTCGGGGCATACTGGCAAATGGTGGTCGAGATCAACCACTATCAACAGCGCCGGTTCGTCCACCGCATGATCCAGAGCATGTTCAATACCCTTGCCGGCAAAAGAATCGCCATTTTCGGATTCGCCTTCAAGGCACACACTAGCGACACGCGCGAAAGCCCGGGCATCGAAATCTGTCGAGAGCTGGTCGAGGAACATGCCCAGGTCGTCATCCATGACCCTAAAGCCCTCGAGAATGCCGCCAAAGACCTGCACGACCTCCCGCAGAAACAGCTCGTGTTTGAGTCAGATCCCTATCGTGCCGCAGAAGGCGCACATGCCATCGCCCTTCTCACCGATTGGCCCCAGTTCCAGACTCTCGACTACCGCAGGATTTTTCAATCCATGGTCCAACCCGCATTCCTGTTCGACGGTCGCAACCTCCTCAATCACGCAGACCTGTTCGAAATCGGGTTCAATGTCTACAGCATCGGCAAGCGCCCGCTGTCCCATCTCGATTGACCCGTTCAATCACCCGTTCGCCAACCGCCCTATGATTCCCAACGCATCCCTGCGAGGCACGCCATGAGCAAAGTCATTCTCGTCACCGGAGGAAGCGGTTTCCTCGGATCTCATCTCTGCAGCCGGCTACTTCAGGAAGATCATGAAGTCCTCTGCCTGGACAACTTCTTCACAGGAAATAAACGCAACATCCATAACCTGCTTGCCAATCGGAACTTTGAACTGATCCGCCACGATGTCACCTTCCCGATCTATCTGGAAGTCGATCAGATCTACAATCTAGCCTGCCCCGCATCACCCGTGCACTACCAGTTCGATCCGGTCCAAACCACCAAGACCAGTGTCCATGGCGCCATCAATATGCTCGGACTCGCCAAACGCGTGAAGGCGCGCATCCTCCAGGCATCCACGTCGGAGGTCTATGGCGACCCGGATGTCCATCCCCAAACCGAAGAGTATTGGGGGCACGTCAATCCCATCGGACCGCGCTCCTGCTACGATGAAGGCAAACGCTGCGCCGAAACCCTCTTCTTCGACTACCACCGTCAACACCAGCTGGAGATCAAGGTCATCCGGATCTTCAACACCTATGGCCCTCGTATGCATGAAAACGATGGGCGCGTGGTCAGCAACTTCATCGTCCAGGCCCTCCAGAACCGGCCCATCACTCTCTACGGGGATGGCTGCCAGACCCGATCGTTCTGCTACGTCGACGACCTGATCGACGGTATGGTCCGGATGATGGAGAGCCCCGTCGATCTCACCGGCCCCGTCAACCTAGGTAACCCCAACGAACTGACCATTCGCGAATTGGCGGAGACCATCATCGAAATGACCGGATCGAGCTCCGAGCTGATCTTCCTGCCCCTCCCCGCCGACGACCCCAAACGCAGACAGCCCAATATCGACAAGGCCAGCGAAGAGCTCGGATGGAAGCCGAATGTCCCCCTACGGCAAGGCCTGGAAAAGACCATCGAGTACTTCGACCAGCTCTTGAACGAACGCGGCCTGCACGGGTAACCACCAATCCTCCCCACCAGTGCATTCCCTGCAGGAACAAAAAAGGCACATCGTTCGATGTGCCTTTGCCGTACTCGTAAAGATGGAGGCGGCGGTCGGAATCGAACCGACGGATGGAAGTTTTGCAGACTTCTGCCTTACCACTTGGCTACGCCGCCCCAAGCTCCCCTCATTCTAATGAAGGACGCTGGATATGCAAACCGAGAGGCCATTTTCTTGGCCGCTCGAGGCGCATTATCCCTCTGTGGATTCGAAAATCATACACGCCCAGGGCCCTACCGGAAGCCCCTGCTCCTTGTTCCATTGAGGGGTATCATCGACCGCCCCCCCCTGACCCGTGGCCATCAGACGCCAGTGCAATTCCGAGGGCGGTACCGCCTCAGAACAAGGCCCGAAATCGGTCGCAGACAGGTTGAATACCGTCCAGATCCGACCCACCGCCCCCCGATCCGGCGGGAGGAGCTCAAGGGCAAACACCGCATCCCGCGCCTCCGGCTCGTGCATGCGAACGACACGCACCCGTGCATACTCCCCCCGATGAACAGAGGGGTGCCGCCGCCGTATCTCTGTAAGACTCTGAAACCAATCGAGAATATCCCGCTTTTCCGCATCGGTCTCAACAGCGGCCGGCTGGATCTTCGCTCTCCAAAAGGTCTCTATCGCCAGGGCATTCGGCCGGTTCCGCTCCAGGTTCGGCCAAACCAACGGATCCCGCAGGTCCGCAAAGAAGGGAAACGGCGCAGTCTCGCCATATTCATCACCCATGAAAAACATCGGCACGCCCGGCAAAAGGATCGCCAGAGCAACCCCCAGCTTGTAGGCAGACGCGGGAATCCGGTCCGCCAAGCGCTCGGCCCCCAAACGATCCAGCTCGTTGCCCCCCCGATTGCCGATCTCGTCGTGTGAGGCGATGTAGTTGACCCAAACGCCGCATTGGCTCGATCGTGCCTTGATCCGCTCCACAGGCACCGGCTCGTCCCATCCAAGGACCCCATGGTCCAGGATCGCGGCAACCGCATCTCCATGATGCGGAATTCCATGAAGGATTTCACCGCACAGCCGCCCCATAACGATGTGATGGAATTGGAAATTCCACTGCGCATCAAGCCCGATTCCTCCGGTCTCGGCCGCCTGGGTCAACCTCAGCCTGCGCCCGTAATCCTCCGCAATCACCCGGCCGTTGGGGAGGACTTCGTGCACCGCATCCCGAATCGCCATCAGCGCGCGGTCGTCCACAAAGTGGCTCTGATCCAAGCGCAGATAATCCATGTGATACTCGTTGATCCACAGGGCGGCATTGTCCGCCAGGAACGCTCGTACCGGTCCTAATTCGGAGGCCAATCCCGACCCCCAAGGCGTCTTGCCGTCGGCGGTGTAAGGACCGAACCAACCGTGAAAATTCGATTCGGGGCCAAAGTGGTTGTAGACCACGTCGAGCCCTACATAGAGACCTGCCTCATGCGCACGCTTCACCAACGCACGCAGTTGATCCGGTGTCCCATAGGCGGGCGTCGGACTGAAGAGCAGGCTGGGATCGTAACCCCAATTGCGGCTGCCGGGAAAACAGTGCACCGGCATCAGTTGAATCGAACGGAAACCGGTCCGCGCGAGAGATTCTAAACGGCCTTGATCGATCGCGTTGAAGGTCCCCAACTCCGTAAACGTCCCCACATGGACCTCACAGATGGGCCCTACATCGCGTATGTCCTCCGGGCCGGTCCAGGACTCTTCCAGCGGCCCCCACTCGAAGGCCCATGGGTCCACCAATACACTCAAACCGTTCGGCCCCTGCGGCTGCCAACGCGAACAGAGGTCCGGCGCCCGAAAGCGACCATCCCGATCGGTGATGAGCCGGAACCGGTAATACATCCCCGGCTCCACCTCCGGTAAGCTGGTAGCCCAATACTCCTTGTCTTCCAGCTTCATCGTAACCCGCCGCAGCCGGTCGAAACCCTCCCCGGGCAAAAGCCACTCCAGCTCCATGTGCTTGCAAAAAGGCGCCCAGACCCGAAAACGCGCATCCTTTGTCACCCGGTCCCAATTCGCACCGGTTCGTAACTGGTAATTCCCCCGCATGCCCGCAACCCCTTTCCTAAAGTCCCAACAGCCCGGCAACCATCTCCCATCGCACGAAGGTATGGCAAATCAGAACCCCACCAAACCGTCGTCAGGTGAGCCCCAGGCGCTTGAGGAAAGACTGGTCTTTGCGCCAACTGGGTTGCACGCGCACGTGGATCCGGAGGTTGACCCGATGCTCCAATAAGGTCTCGAGCGATCGGCGGGCACCCTGCGTGATCTGCTTGAGCATTTTACCACCCCGCCCAATCACGATCCCCTTCTGACTATCCCGTTCCACATAGAGCACCGCATGCAGAGAGGTCAGATCAGGAGCCTCGTCCACCCACGATTCCAGCCAGACTTCCACCGCATACGGCACCTCCTGATGCAGCCGCAGTAAGACCTGCTCCCGAATCATCTCTGTGGCCACATCCCGTAGCGGCCAGTCCGCAAGCTGATCCTCCGGAAAGAAGCGCGGACCCAACGGCAGCCTCCGCGCCACTTCCTCCAGAAACAGGTCCGTCCCCTCCCCCGTCAACGCCGAGAGTTTGAGGATGGGCGCCTCAGGGAAAAAGGCCTGAACAGCGGCAGCCCGGTCGACAAGGGCCTCCCGCGTCGACAACGCATCGACCTTGTTCAAGACCAAGATCACCTCTTGCGCCGCCGTCCGTTGAACGGTCTCCACCGCCCGCTGGTCCTCGTCTGTCCAACGGTCCGAGGCGTCGGTCAACACGACCACTACATCCGCGTCCCGAATCGAACCCTCCGCCGCACGCACCATCGCAAGCCCGAGAGCGTCCAACGGCTTGTGAACCCCGGGCGTGTCCATAAAGACGATCTGCAAGTCGGCCCGGGTCAGGATCCCCAGCATCCGCCGCCGTGTGGTCTGGGCCTTGGCCGTCACGATCGCCAAACGCTCACCAATGAGTTGGTTCATCAAAGTCGACTTCCCTACGTTGGGGCGTCCCACCAGTGCGACAAAGCCGGACCGGTGGTCCGGCGGTAGGGAAGTCTGATCTAGTAGTCCATCCGAGGCGTTCTGCGGATCGGGAATCGGAATCTCGTTTTCGGCCATAGGTCGTCTCTCTTTCCACCCCCCCAGGGAAGGTGGTTCAAGGGTCGGAGGCACCCGCCCTGGGATGGTGGATGCATTCGAAGTTAGGCAAGCAGGGTGTGCGCGTCAGCGACTACTGCAACCAGTAAGTCTACGGCCGCGGCAAGATCGTGCTCCGAAATCATCTCGATCACAGAGTGGACATATCGGCTCGGAATGCTGATGCAGCCCGTGATCGCACCTTGCCCGAACCGCTGCATGGCGGCTGTATCCGTCCCGCCCCTGGGCAGGATCTCCATCTGGTGCGGGATCGAATACCGCTGGGCGGTACGGCGCATCAAGTCCACCATCCGGGGATCACAGACCACACTGGAGTCCATGATTTTGATACCGGCACCCGCACCCAGCTTGCATACCGCCTCATGCGGCTGCGCCCCAGGCACATCATTGGCAATCGTCGTATCCAAGCCGATGCCTATCTGCGGTTGGATCCGGGAGGCTGCCACCTGAGCTCCCCGAAGCCCTAACTCCTCCTGGACCGTGGCGACCGCGTAAAGCTCGACGGTATGCCCCATCGTCGCGAGCCGGCGGACCGCCTCCAACATCACAAACAATCCCGCCCGATTGTCGAGGCTCTTGCTGTTGATCATGCTGCCGATCCTGACCATCGCCCGCTCCCGGGTCACCACATCTCCAACAGCAACCTTCTCGTCCACCGCCTCTTTCGACAGTCCCAGGTCGATGAAATAATCCTCGAGCTTCGGAGGCTGCTTGCGCTCCTCCTCAGTCATGATGTGGATCGGCTTCGAACCCATCACCCCAGGCAGATCGCCCGAGGCGGTGTGAACCACGACCCGCTGCGCCGTGAGTGTCTTCGGATCGAACCCGCCCAATGGGTTGAATCGGAGGAAACCGTTCTCGTCGACATGCGTCACAATGAAGCCGATTTCGTCCATGTGGCCGGCAAGCATCAATTTCGGGCCGCCACTCCCCTTGCGATAGGCGATGACGTTTCCGATGGGATCGGTCTCAAGACTGTCCACATGACCGCGCAAGGTCGCATAGACCAATTTCGCAACGCGCTCCTCCCGCCCCGGTACACCACCCGTCTCACACAGTTCTCTAAGCAGCTCCAGATCCATCGTCGATCCTTTTCTGACCCCCGCGGGTCCATGGTTAGCAAATTGGGCACAACGCCGGTGCTCCGCAGGTGAAGCGCCCCGAATGCGGGGGTCCACATTGCAGAAGGGCCGATTCGCAATGATGTTTGTCTACCCTTACCATCAATCTGTGACAGACTCGATGTTCAAGCAGAGAGATTCAACCCAACGAAGGAATGTCCATGTGCAAGCTCTTCCATAAAATTGCCGCGGATTTCAGAGCTGCAAGAGACCGCGACCCCGCGGCCCGGGGTTGGAGCGGAGCCGTAGAGGTCATCTTATCCTACCCAGGGTTTCATGCCTTGCTCCTCCATAGAATCTGCCACTGCCTCCATTCCAATTTCCATATCCCGGTCCTCCCCAGACTCCTATCCCAACTCACAAGGTTTCTGACAGGGATCGAAATCCACCCCGGCGCCACCATCGGCGAAGGCGTCTTCATCGATCATGGTATGGGAGTCGTTATCGGTGAGACCGCTGAGGTCGGCAACAATGTCACCATCTACCAAGGCGTCACCCTCGGCGGTACCGGCAAGGAGGCCGGCAAGCGTCACCCAACCGTCGAAGAGAACGTGGTGGTCGGCGCAGGGGCCAAGGTCCTCGGCAATATCCGTGTCGGACACCACTCCATGGTCGGGGCAGGGTCCGTCGTGCTCAAGGACGTCCCACCCTCCTGCACCGTCGTCGGAATCCCAGGCGTGGTCGTCCGACAAAAGGGTAAGCGCATCCTCGCATGCAGCTCCCTGAATCACCAGGACCTTCCCGACCCAATTCAGGAACAACTCGGCCAGCTCGAACAAGAGGTGGAAGACCACATCAAACGGTGGCTCAATCGTGTATTGGAAGAGTGGAAGACCAACGAGAGCCAACAGCTCCATCATTCCGAAAAATAGATTGAGGTCGTCCGAAAAGGTCAATGACGAAGCAAGATCGGGGGCGGGGTCGCTATCGGTCTCGGTATCGAATGGACGCGGGATGGGATTCAGACATGGGAAACCGGGTACCGCAACCGTATTGTTGCAGGGCGGCCACAACTCGGCAGTGATGTTCGAGCGGTCCTCAGAGGACCAGGTGCCAACCAGAACAGGGATCGATCCCGATTTCGATTTCGATTCAGACAATGATCTGACCGATCGGCAACCATTGCCGGGAGGCGACGCCTGAAGGAACGCGCCTTTTCAAACGGCCTCTGCCTGCGGCCCCTCCCGCCGATGACAGGTTTACTTCGCGCTCACGTTTTGTTTATGATCCTTTGATTTCCCTCCCCGAACGGCCTGCCCCACGCCTCCACCGACGTGGGCAGCGGCTTCACCCCTTCCCAGAGGCTTTCAGATGAGAAAACAGATCTTTAACCTGCTCCTCCCAGCCGTCCTGTTCGTCCTCACCGGAGGACCCAATGCCGCCGCGGCCCTTGATCTCACAGGTTGGACCCTGCTCCAGTCCGGTGACGCCCTCACCAATAGCGTCCCTTTCGGTGTCTCGATCCAGGACAAC
Organism: uncultured Verrucomicrobiota bacterium; assembly: GCA_937875495.1. GTDB lineage: Bacteria > Verrucomicrobiota > CALLYA01 > CALLYA01 > CALLYA01 > CALLYA01. The sequence continues at coordinate 3,373 of CALLYA010000063.1, read as the reverse complement.
AGCTACCTCGTCATCGCCCGGGGCGATGGAATCGGTGGCCCAACCCGCCAGGAGTTCGAGGCCTATTGGCAGGTGTCCCTGGATCCCGAAGTCGTCTATATGACCGGTGACAGCCTCGGCGGGGTGGATGCCTTCCCCCAAATCGGGGGTGAGTCCACACAGTCCTACCGAGTCCTAGACCTGACCCAGTCGTTGGTGGACGGCCCCACCGCAGCAGAGGTCGAAACCCGGCTCTCCTCCAATCAGCGGATCAGCCTCAACACCGACAGCTCCCTCCAGGATGCCTGGATCAACCGATCCATCGCGTTCGCCACGCCAGGCTACGGCTGTGCCTTGTCAGGGGACCAGGCACGCTTCGTCATCAGCGAAATCGCAGATGCCGAGGACAACGAATTCGAGTACGTGGAGTTCTTCTACGGCAATCCCAACAGCCCGGACACCACACCCCCAACTCCTGTCGACGCCTACCTCGCATCGGTCTGCAACGCCACTCTGGTGCGCGTCGTCTTCAGCGAGGACATCGATCCCGACAGTGGTTCGGATCACTTCAATTACAACGTTCAACCCGATATGGGGATTCCCGATTCGGCCTCCGTCCAGGGAAACTCGGTGGTGCTCTCCTTCCATACTCCGCTTGCCCTGACCCAGACCTACGAGGTCCGGGTGCAAGACATTCTGGACACCTCAGGCAACCTGATGTCCGGTCCGCAATCAATCGATATCTTCCGCCCGCCACTCTTTCTGAATGAACTGATGTACGACCCGGTCTACGATCTGCCGTTCGGCGGCAGAGGGGGCGATACCAACGGAGACGGAACGGTCGATAGCGGCCAGGACGAGTTCGTCGAATACATCAACATCTCCGGTCAGATCATCGACCTATCCGGCTATACACTCAACGACGACAAGGAACTTCGCGTCATCATCCCTGAAGGGACCCTCCTCAATCCCGGTCAGGCCCTCGTGGTCTTCGGCGGCGGTATCCCAATCGGGACCTTCGGATATTCCGTGGTTCTGACCGGGGACGGTAACCTTGGGTTAGGCAACGGCGGCGACATCAGCGTGCTGCGGGATGCCCAGGGCCGCCTCGTCGCTCACGCAGCCTACTCACGAGATGAATCCGACGACGAGTCACTTCAACGCGCGATTGAATACAACGATGCCGGATGGGATACCCTCTGCGATTCATGGGTGCGGCACACGACCATGCCCGCCGCCGCAGGAGCCCGATACAGTCCGGGAACCCGCGTCGATGGCACCGCCTTCCCCGGCAGCATTGCCACCACACCAGAACTTCTCGGCGCACACCCAGCATCGCCCTGTGATCCGACCCAGGTGCTCCTGACCTTTTCCAGGGTTATGGACACCGCCACCGGTTCGGATGTCAACCGCTACACCATCGGTGAGCTCGGGCATCCCACCCAGGCTCAGGTCCTCAATAACACCATCACCCTCACCATGCCCGGACTCCAGGAGTGGGTGCGCTACGAGGTGAGTATCGACGACGTGGAGGATCAAAACGGCACCCCGACCGCCCCAGGTACCGCAGCCGAATTTGTCGTCGGCACCCTCGTCATTAATGAGGTTTTGTACCATCCCCCAACCGGCGATCTGGGCGATGCAAACCGAGACGGTCTGGCGGATCCCGCCCAGGACGAATTCGTCGAGATCGTCAACATCGGCTCGCAACCCGCCGACCTGGCGGGAATGCAGCTCATGGACGCCAACCGGACCCGCTTCGTCTTCCCGGAAGGTACCATCCTGGCACCCAACCGCGCAGCCGTCGTCTTCGGTGGAGGAGATCCGAACCTGTTCCTTTCCAACTTCGGTGGCTCCCTCGTCTTTACCACCCCAGCAGGGGACGACCTCGGTCTGAGTGACTCCAACGACACCGTCACCATCGCCACCGCAGACCATTTGGTGCTGACAACCATGTCCTATGCCACCGACAGCCCAGGCATGTCCCTGAACCTCAGCCCCGACCAGGTCTGCGGGCTCTACTTCCTCCACCAATGGGTGGCGGGCAGCGCCGGGACCTCCTTCTCCCCCGGCAGACTCGCCAGCGGTCTACCCTTCCCCGGCGGGATCGATCTCACTGAGGGCCCTCCTGTCGTGGTCGACGCCCTGGTGGCGGACGCAAGCACGATCTGGCTCTGGTTCAATGAGGAGGTCGATCTTGTAGACGCCGAAGACCCCGCAAACTACTCCCTGACCGGAGGAGGCAATGTGACGTTCGCCATCCTGGACGTCTTCGAGAGGAGTGTGGAACTCGCCCTCTCCACTCCGCTCCAAGAAGGCGTCCTAACCACCGTGCAGGTCAGAAACATCGCGGATATTTTCGGGAACACCTCCAGTGACAATGGATCCGTCGATGTCGCCTATGAACCTATGGCGCAGATCATCATCAATGAGATCCTGTATGACGTCCCTGCCGGAAACGGAGACGCGAACCGAGACGGAGTCATCAATGAACAGGAAGACGAGTTTGTCGAGTTCATCAATCTGGAACCTCACGCCGTGGACCTGTCGGGTTGGACCGTTTCCGACCTCGCCGCCCAGCGGCATGTCTTCCCCCAAGGGACCCTCCTGCAACCGGGCCAGCCATTGGTCTTGTTCGGCGGGGGAATCCCAACCGGGGATTTCGGAGGCGCGATCGTCCAAGTGGCCTCCTCCGGCGAGCTGCGCCTTGGCAACACCGGCGACTGCCTCATGCTGGCGGATGAATACGGCCGGTTGGCCGTCGAACGGTGCTGGGACCTCGGCGAATTCGTCGAAGTCTCCATGGTGCGCGCTCCCGAAAAGACCGGCGCATTCACCGCACACGACCTGGCCCCCGGCAGCGGCGGTAGCCTCTTCTCGCCCGGGACCCAGACCGACGGAACCGCATTCGCGTTTTCGACTATCACTCCACCTGTAATTTTGACTATAGAAAAGGGACAGGCCGAGGGCTCGATCGTGCTGACCTTCACCGGTCAGCCAGGCCCATTCGCTGTCGAACAATCCTCAAGCCTGACGCCGCCCAGCTGGAGCGAAGTCCAGGGCGTCGTCTTCTCCGTCCCGGACCTGGATGGCCTCAGCACCGCTGAGTTCACCGTCGGACCAGAAGTCACCCATAACTTCTTCCGCATCCGTCAACAGTAACCCCCGACGCGGACGCTCAGCGGCGTACCAGCCCACCCAAAGGCGCGCGATGGAGCATGCTCCACCGCGCGCCTTCCGTTAGTTGGTGGGCACCAGCCTCATCAGGAAACGGAAGGCCGCAGCTGCATTCGCGCCCATCCATATCATTCAACCGCCAAGACGCCAAGGACGCCAAGAAGATAGAGGATCTGGCGAGCACCAGCCTCATCAGGAAACGAAAGGCCGCAGATGC